>JALLOL010000157.1 GCA_027717875.1 Acidobacteria bacterium AH-259-L09
AGACAAGGAACTCGCGGATTTTGACCTGACTAGGGAAGATCTGAGCAGTCTAGAGAGCGCCGGGCGTATACGAAATACATTGGCAGAGATTCAGAAGCGACACCCGGTTGCGCGTGATTTTTTTGTCCTAAGCGGGGGTGCCTTGCACTTTCCCGTCCTGCAGAGCCCTCCTCCGGTACAGTTGACTAGCTTGTTAAGTGATGAAGCCCCACCGATTGCTGGCAAATTCTCTGATTTCTTTTCACAAGGTGAAAATTTCGAGCTGCGGCTTCAGCGTCCCGATCAGGCGCTTTCGGCCTATCGGAAAGGCTATGAACTGCCGGTCTCCATTTCCTTGAAGGCGTTGGCGCTTTCTCGCGTGGCTCGCTGTCTGCAGAAAATCAAGCAGCCAAGAGCGGCTAAGCAGGCCTACCTTGACCTGCTCCAGCAATACGCAGAGGTTTATGATCCATTCCATCGGCCTTACGGGCTTGTGGCTGGACTTGAGCTGGCAAATTTATCGACGAGTCAGGAGAGCTCGTGGCGGCTCCTCACCCAGCTCCATCGGGATCTGCTGAAAGGTCGATGGGAGCTAAGCGCTGAGCAGATAGACTACTTTCTGGAAAAAATTGAGGAGCGTCTAGAGCAGCCATCTTCACAGGGCGCAGAAACACCTTACCTCGCCCATTTCACAATGGCCCGCGACCTGCAAGCAGGATTTCAGCACCATGGGCCTTTAAATTCCAATCAGATCTATGCCTACGCTTTCAGCCGGGCCGGGAACAACTATCAGATTTATTACACACTCCTACCCGGTGGAAAAAGCCAGGACCGGTTGTTGGGTTTTTTCGTCGATTTAAACTGGATCGAAAGCCAGCTTTTACCGCAGTACGCACGTGAAGTGAGGCCCGATGAGAATCTTGAGGTCACTTTCAACTTTCTGAGAGAAGTCGGAAGACG
Source organism: Acidobacteria bacterium AH-259-L09 (assembly GCA_027717875.1). Next base: position 940 of record JALLOL010000157.1, read on the forward strand.
CAGGGCCGACAGTGAGCCGGCACTCGCAGAAGCTCACATCCGTTTTAAAGCACTCTTTCCCTTCTGGGACTTGTCAATAAGAAGAACATCACAGCAGAGCAGTGCGCGTCGTGAAATGCTCTTTTTCGCTGGAACTACGGTACTCATTTTGTGTGTATTGGGCTTGGGCGTTTTTCTTCTCATACGCGATGTATCAAGGGAATTGGAGCTGGGTCGGCTGCGCGCCGATTTCATCAGCGGCGTTTCACATGAAGTGAAAACGCCGGTTACTTTGATTCGACTTTACGGTGAAACACTGCTATGTGACGAAAATGCATCGATTGAGGAGCGAAGAGATTACTACCAAATCATCACCCGGGAAAGTGAGCGTCTCACCCATATTATCGAAAAAGTCCTGAATTTTTCTCGCATCGAACGAGGAGAAAGGGAATACCAGTTGAGAGAAGGAGATCTGGGTGCAACGATCGGCCGGACGCTGGAAGTCTACCGGCAGTACTTGGAACGGAGGGGGTTCACAGTTAAAACGGATCTTGCCGATCACCTCCCGCCGGTTCGATTTGACTCTCAAGCCATCTCACAGGCTGTCCTGAATTTGATGGATAACGCGGCAAAATATTCCGGTGAATCGAAGTGGATAGGCATTCGGCTGTGGTCTGTAGATAACAGCGTCATTCTCGAGCTTGAAGATAAAGGCATTGGGATACCAGCCAATGAACGCGAGAGAATCTTTCAGCGCTTTTACCGCTCAGGAGCCACCGCAGAAAAGGGCGGCTACGGTCTTGGACTTTTTCTTGTCCGTCACATCATGGATGCTCACGCTGGAAGCGTCGAGGTAGAAAGCGAGGTCGGTAAAGGGAGTCGATTTCGTCTTAGCTTTCCAGTGTGCTCTCAAACAGAGGTCAGGGACTCCGAGGCGCCGTCACTGCATGGAGAAACCGCTCAGTCGGGAGGCTTTGATGTATAAGATCCTAATCGTTGAGGACGAAGAGGATCTATTAAAGGGCTTAGAAATCAATCTCAAAAAAGAGGGCTATCAGGTTCTGAAGGCGAATCGAGGGGAGTTGGCTCTAAACCTGGCTGTTAAAGAAAGTCCCCATCTGATCATTCTGGATGTGATGCTTCCGGGGATAAGTGGCTTTGACGTCTGCCGCGAGCTTCGGGCCAAAGGGATCGATGTTCCCATTATCATGCTTACAGCCAAATCTGAGGAAATTGATCGAGTGGTGGGACTGGAGATCGGAGCCGATGACTATGTCACCAAGCCCTTCAGTCTGCGTGAGTTACTGGCACGCATCCGGGCGCGTCTTCGCCACCAGCCTGATCACACTAACCAAGGCCCGGCTCGGTATCGCTTCGGAAGTATCGAGATCGATTTTGAGAAGTACACGGCCACCCGAAAGGGAAAACCTCTGGATCTCACTCCCAAGGAGTACGACATTTTGCGGTTGTTGATCCGCTGTCGCGGTGAGGTGGTCACTCGCGACCGGATGCTGGATAAAGTGTGGGGGTACGAAGTTTATCCCACTACGCGGACCGTCGACAATCACATTTTAAAACTGCGCCAGAAAGTGGAGGAGGATCCTTCAAAACCGAAGTATATTCTGTCGCTTTATGGCGAAGGCTATAAGTTCGTCGGGTGAAATGCACAAAATGCACGAATCCACGAACGCACGACGGCACGAAAGCACCAAAGCACGGATTCTAACGAATGACAATCCAAAACATTGTTTGACAATCTTTGACGTTAATTTGACACATCGCTCCTTTCATTGACGTAGGCTGAAGCGCGAATTGAGCAATATATGAGCGGTTCACCCGTCGCTCAAGAAATTAGAAAGGAGCAAAGACATTATGAAAAAGCAGAAATTAAAATCACCGTTGACGGTCCTTCTGATGGTCTTGTTTTGCATCTTTGCCACCTTGTCGCTGGCAAGGCGAAGCCCAGCCCATCAGTTTCAGGAAGGCATTGATTTAATGGAGACGAAAGGAAACTACCCCGCTGCGATCCGCATCTTTGAAGAGCTGAGCAAAGGTCAAGATCGCAGCCTCGCCGCTCGCGCTTTGTTTCACTTGGGCCTTTGCTATGAGAAGCTCGGCAAGGAGGAGGCCCAGAAGGCCTATCGGCGCCTCATCAGCGAATTTACTGACCAGAAGGAGCTGGTCACCGAAGCCCGCGTCCGGCTGGCGGCACTCGCCGAACCGGCACGCAGTGCTGAGCCTGCTGCGCTGGCGATCCGCCGGGTCTGGGTGGTACCGATAGAGCGGGACATCGAAGGCGCTGTCTCTTCGGACGGCCGCTACGTGCCATTAGATGATGAGGTGACCGGTGACCTGGTCGTTCGCGACCTCATCAGCGGCGAAGACATTCGTCTCACCCACAACCAGGTCCCCCGCGAGCATGGAGGCCACGGGGACGCCGACATCTCACCTGACACCAAGTGGATCGCCTACAGCTGGCACAACCCGGATGGGTCTACAGAGTTGCGCGTCAGTGCTCTCGCGGATGGTGCGGAGCCACGGTTGCTGTATCACCATCAAGACGTGGTCGACATCGACCCGCAGGCGTGGACGCCTGACGGCACGCAGATCTTGGCACGCTTCGAGCGAGCGGACGGCACGTGGCAGATCGTGATGGTGTCGGTCGCGGATGGGTCCGTGCGGGTGCTGAAGTCGCTCGGCTGGTGGGACAGCCCGAACTCCCACCTCTCCCCGGACGGCCGGTGGATCGCCTACGACCGCGAGCCCGAAGAGGGCGTCGACGAGGAGGATATCTTCCTGCTCGCGGCGGACGGCAGCAGCGAGGTTCCCCTGGTGGAGCACCCGGCCGACGATGACATGATCGGGTGGACGCCGGACGGCAAAGGCGTCCTCTTTCAGAGCAACCGCGCGGGAAGCGAGGACCTGTGGCTGATCCGGATGGCGGACGGGAAGCCCCAAGGCTCCCCGGCCCTGCTTAGGAAGAACGTTGGCGCAATCACCGGGCGGGGCATGACGGAGAAAGGGGCACTCTACTACACGACCTCGGTTCGGGTGCGCGACGTTTACCTCGCCACTCTCGATCCGATCACCAGCAAAATGGGTCGTCCAAAGCCGTTCCCCCAGGACTTCGTGGGCGACGTGCCTTCGCTCGACTGGTCGCCTGACGGAAAGTACATGGCCTACCAATCGCAAACGGGGAGGTCCGGGAGGATCGTGGTTCGTTCGCTGGAGACCGGGGAGGATCGCGAGCTCTTGCCAAACGTTCGCCTCCCGTTTCTGTACGGTGGCGCTGAGTTGAGCTGGTCCCCTGACGGAGGCGCCATTCTGTTCATCGGCGGTGACGACCGCGAAGGGGTTTACCAGGTCCGTCCCGAAACCGGTGACACTACTCCCATCGTGCACGCGGATCGGGGATTCAGAATCCTAGGACCGGTCTGGTCCCCCGATGGACGGAAGGTTTTCTATGTTCTGTTCACCTATTCGCGGAACGAGAATGGTCGCATCTTGGTGCGAGATCTCGCCACGGGCAGAGAGACGGAGCTGTACCGCGAGGAGGAGGGCGCGTTCGAGAACCCGAACACTTTTATCGGTCCCCCGGCGATCTCGCCGGACGGCCGGCTTTTGGCCTTTGGTGCTCCCCACTTCCCGGGGACCGGAGCGGCGGCCCTGAAGGTCATCCCGGCGGCCGGCGGCGAGCCCCGGGAACTGGTCAGGTTTGCAAGCCCGGAGGAACTGGTCCGGAGAGGTATGAACTTCAGGCCGGGCTCCCTGGCGTGGACTCCGGACGGGCGCTACTTGCTCTTCGAAAAAGGCGATTACGAGAAGACCGAACTATGGCGTATCTCGGTGGATGGCGGTGAACCGGAGAAACTGGGCGAAACCGAGGGCGTGAGGAGGGCGCGTCTTCATCCTGACGGGCGGCAGATCACATTCACCGCAGTCCAGGGTATGAACGAGCTCTGGGTCATGGAGAACTTCCTGCCCCCGGTCACGAGCAACCAATAGGCCTGTGCTGCGAGGGGCGGAGCCTCGTCGTCCTGGTTCCGCCCCTCACGGCATCCAGCCGACCCCGTTTCTCTCTGACGCTTTTTTGCCAAGTTCTTGACAGCCTCTTGACGAGGCGTTGACAACCCGGCGCGGGCGTCCGAGCTGGGAGGCGACAATGTCTGGACCACATTATCGAAGAGCGCTCGCCACGCTTTCGGGCGTGGTCGTCGCGATCCTGCTGTGCGTCTCGCTCGAGCACGCCGCGGCACAGGGCGCAGCGCGTCCGGAGATCCCTGTGGGGCTGGACCTGTATCTGCCCGTCCCTGCGGACAACCCCCTGACTCCGGAGCGGGTGGCGCTGGGGCGAACGCTGTTCTTTGACCCTATCCTGTCCCGAGACCGGAGCCTCGCCTGCGCGGGCTGCCATGAGCCCGAGCGCGCCTTCACTGACGGCCGTGCCCTCAGCGTAGGTGTGTTTGGCAGGGTGGGCACACGCAGCGTGCCTACCCTCGTCAACCGCGCGTACGGCAGTTCGTTCTTCTGGGATGGCCGGACGTCGAGCCTCGAGGAGCAGGTCCTGAAACCGATCCAGGATCCGAAGGAACTGGACATGACGCTCAGGGAGGTGGTGACGAGGCTCAGGCGGGACCGGGAGTATTCTGAGCGGTTTCAAGCCGTGTTCGGCCGCATCCCAACCCACGTGGACCTGGCCGCAGCCCTCGCCAGCTATGTGCGGACGATTCTGTCGGGCGATGCGCCGATCGATCGCTACCTCGCCGCCGAGCTTGATGCCCTCTCGGAGCAGGCCCGGGACGGGCTGCACATCTTTCAGGGCAAGGCCCGCTGCAGTACCTGTCACGTTGGGCCCACCTTCACCGACGAGCGCTTCCACAATACCGGTGTTGCGTGGCGGGATGGGGAGCTACTCGACCCGGGGCGCTTCACGGTGACGGGGAAAAAAGAGGATCAAGGCGCTTTCAAGACTCCCACCCTGCGTGAGATCGCACAAACGGCCCCTTACATGCACGACGGCAGCCTTGCAACCCTAGAAGAAGTCATCGAGTTTTACAACCGGGGCGGCAATCCCAATCCTTATTTAGATCCCGAGTTACGTCCCTTGCGCCTCACAACAGAAGAGAAACAGGCACTGCTGGCTTTTCTCAGGGCTTTGGCTGGGAACATCCGCGAAGGATTGTAGG
>JALLOL010000158.1 GCA_027717875.1 Acidobacteria bacterium AH-259-L09
AGAGGGTGTCACAAAACTCCTGATAGGGGTAGGAAGGGACGGTTAATTCCCGGCCCCTCCCCCCTCCGAACCGGACATGCGGATCTCCCGCATCTTATGGGGCGCGCCCCATAAGATGTGTTATGTGGCCTCCGCACTTACGTGGCGCTGCCTGAATATCACCTTGATAATCCCATCACCTCGATATTTTAACGCCACATAAGATTTTATTCGATACTGGTTGGATCTCATCCAAAAAGGAGGATCCAAACCATGTTCGAAAAGTTGTTTAAGTATCGCCGTGTCTTAGCTCGCCACCGTGACGGTCCGTTTGCGGAAGAGCGAGGCCACTATCTTTCGCATCGTGCACAGCAGGGAGCTGCAAAGGAGACCCTGCTAAAGATGGCCCGCGAATTGCTCGTGGTTTCCCGTGAAGTCAACCTGATCCCCGGCCAGAAGATTGGAGTCGTTGAGATCGAGGCGGCTGCTGGGCGTTGGGCTCGACGCCAGCAGCGACACCGTCGGGCGCGTACGCAGCGATGGTCGCGAGGACTCTTCGTCCTGACGGCGACCCAATGGCTTCAGTTCCTGGGTCGTTTCAAGAAGGCCGAGGAGAAGGCAGTCCCCTTTTCAGACCTGATCAATGACTTTGCCACTTACCTGTGTCACGAGCGGGGTCTGTCCGCAGTCACGATCCGCAACTACTGTTGGCATGCCGGGCGCTTTCTCCGCTGGTTTGACGGACATAGCCATGCTTTCGCCGAAGTTTCCATTCCACATGTGGATGGATTCCTCGCTCTAAACGGCACCCACGGCTGGACGCGAGTGTCAGTAGCATCTTGCGCAAAGGCGTTACGAGCCTTCTTTCTGCACGCCGAGAGGCAGGGTTGGTGCGCCTCTGGGATTGCAGCCGCCATTGAGAGCCCTCGTATTTTTAAACAGGAGGGACTGCCTTCTGGACCTGCATGGAAGGATGTCCAACGCCTCATTGCGAGCACAGAGACCGATCAGCCGCGCGACATTCGCGACCGAGCCGTGTTGATGCTTTTTGCCATCTACGGGCTGCGGGGTGGGGAGGTTAGGAATCTACGTCTCGAAGACATTGACTGGGAACGGGAGGTAGTCAAGATCTCACGTGCGAAGCAGCGACGCACGCGGGAGTACCCACTCATGCGCGCAGTTGGCGAGGCAATCATCCGCTACCTCAAAGAGGTTCGACCCCGCTGTACCCGTCGTGAGGTTTTCCTTACACTGAAGGCACCCTTCCGCCCGCTCTCGCCTGGTGCTCTCTACCACATGACCGGAACTCGGTTTTCGCAGCTCGGAATCGAAGCACTCCACCGAGGACCCCATGCTCTCCGGCACGCATGTGCAACTCACCTCGTCTGCGAAGGACTCTCGCTCAAGGAGATCGGCGATCACTTAGGACACCGCAGCAGCTTCGCCACCCGTCACTATGCCAAGGTCGATATAACCGGACTGCGTGAGGTTGCGAGCTTTGACTTGGGAGGTCTGTCATGAAACTGTCCGAAGTCATTAGCGAGTACATCGCACTCAAACAGTCGATGGGAGCGCGTTTCCACGCTGAAGCTGTCATCCTGAAAGCTTTCTCTAAAGCGCTTGGGAACGTCGCCATCGCAGAGGTGGCGGTCGCTCCTGTGCATGCCTACATCTCTGGTGCTGGTCCCGTTACGCGGTTCTGGCACCGTAAGCACGAGGCGCTTCGCGGCTTCTACCGTTTTGCGATCGGGCGCGGCTATGCGGGCTGTTCACCACTACCGAAGTCCTTGCCCAAGCCTTCCAAGCCTTTTGTCCCTTACATCTTCTCTCAGCAGGAGCTGCAGCGGCTGCTCGATGCCACTGCTGGTCAGGAGAACCCACGCAGGAAACTCCAAGCTCACACCTTACGGACTCTAATCCTTCTACTCTACGGTGCGGGGTTGCGGATCAGTGAGGCGCTTTCTCTCACTCTAGCCGATGTGGACCTGGCGAGTGGCTTGTTGACAATCCACGAAAGCAAGTTCTATAAAACACGCCTTGTACCCATCGGACCTCGCCTCACCGACGCCCTGATAACGTATGCGATCAAACGACGAAAATTAGGTCACCCCCAGAGCCCGGAGGCACCTTTCTTCGTCACGCGCGCCGGCGCAACCGTAACACGCCAAATGGCGGAAAGAGCCTTCTGTCGTTTGCGTGAGAGTGCCGGTGTCCATCGGCATGACGGCGCACGCTATCAGCCGCGACTTCACGACCTGCGTCACGGATTCGCGGTGCACCGCCTGGTTTCATGGTATCGCCAGGGTGCGGACGTCCAGCGTCTACTACCTCAACTTGCAACCTACCTCGGGCACGTTCATGTGGCGGCTACCCAGCGCTATCTCACGATGACCCCCGAGTTGCTGCATGAAGCGAGCTTACGCTTCGAACGCTACGCCATGGCGGGAGGTAATCATGATGAATGAAACATTGATCGGTCCGTGGATCCGGCGCTTCCTGGTTGAACACCTCGTCTGCGAGCGCAATCTAGCGCGCAATACCCAGCGTAGCTACAGGGACACGATTATGCTGCTCATGCCCTTTGTTGCTGGTAAGGTGGGAAAAACTGTAGACCGGCTCTCCATTGAGCACGTCTCAGCAGACCTCGTCCGTCTTTTCCTTCTTAACCTTGAGGAGTCCCGTGGTTGCGGGATTGCGACCCGCAACCAGAGACTCGCTGCCATTCGCTCCCTGGCTCGCTTCGTCGGGGAAAACAGCCCTGAACACATAGCCTGGTGTGGAGGCATCCGAGCCATTCCATTCAAAAAAACCACGAAGAAGTTGATGTCCTACCTCGATAAAGCAGAGATGGATGCGCTGCTGACTTCACCGGACTGTCACACAGCCCAAGGCCGCCGAGACCATGCCCTGCTACTGTTTCTCTACAACTCGGGTGCCCGCGCCGACGAAGCGGCGCGCCTGACCATTGCTGACCTCGATCTCCTGGGTTCGGCATCTGTCAAGATCCTTGGCAAAGGCAACAAGGAGCGCCGGTGCCCGCTGTGGCCCGCGACAGCTCGGGAGCTAGCGGCTCTAGTCGCAAATCGCGGGCCTGGAGAGCGAGTTTTCCTTAACCGCTGCGGCCAACCAATTACGCGCTTTGGCATCCACACGATGGTCGAACGCTACGCCTTCAGGGCTAGGGCTCGGATGCCATCGCTCGCAACCAAACGAGTCAGCCCGCATACGATCCGTCACGGCACTGCAATGCATCTTCTGCGGGCAGGCGTGGACATCAACACAATCCGTGCGTGGCTGGGCCACGTATCGATCGATACAACCAACGTCTACGTCGAGATCGATTTAGAAATGAAGGCCAAGGCTCTCGCCAAGTGTGAGATAGCCGACGAAAACAAACCCCGGCGACACTGGCGCGAGGATCGAAGTCTGATGAACTTCTTGCGCGGCCTGTAACCGCCTGAGTAAACTTATGTGGCGTTCGGACGAGCAAATCTGCTATAGCTACTGCCGTTCCAGGCCGGACGCCACGTAAGTGCGGAGGCCACATAACGCATCCGGCTCTCCAGTCAGTGGGGTCCACAGCGGGACTGACAGAGGGAATCATAGGCTGCGCTTAAAGTGAACAGCCCCTGCTCCCGAAAGAATGCTATGGGCCAGCGCTGATGGTCGGCTCCTCGTCCGCGCCCCCGTCCACCTTTCCGTTTCCGGAGAATGCTGCGCAGCCGCATTCGTACCCACCCATCTATATCCCGAAAGCAGTAAGGACGGCCGTGTTTAAAGTACTCAAACCAGCCTCCAAGTATCGGGTTGAGTCGGTCGATGGTCTGCTGCAGACTGTGTCCGTTGGTGCGCCGTGTGTGGGATCGGATCCGGAGACGCAGTTGTTGGATGCTGCGCTTACGGGGCCAGCGCTTCCCTCGTTCAAAATGATATCCGAGGAATTCGAAGCCCCCGGCTTGGCTGGCATCCACCAGTCGCGTCTTTTCCGAATGCAGCACCAGACCTCGGGCCTGGATGAGCTGGCCTAGCCGTTTCAAGGCGGCATCCGCCTCCTGACGGCTCCCACACAGCACGACGATGTCATCCGCATAACGGATGATCTGGTAGCCCTCTTGCCACAGTACTTGGTCGACCCGGTGCAGGTAGACATTCGCCATCAAGGGACTGATCACAGCCCCTTGCGGCGTTCCCTGCTCCGGTTGCCAAGTCTTCACCCCTTCCAGAACCTTTTGGTTGAGGTAGGAGTCGATGAGCTGGAGCACCGTTCCGTCAGCGATCTCCTGACTGAGTTCCTCCATGAGAGTCTTGTGGTCGATTCGATCGAAGTAGCTGACAATATCCGCATCCACCACCCAGTGATAACCCGCTTCGAGCAGCTCCGAGACCCGTCTCAAGGCATCTTTACAGCCTCGTCCCGGGCGGAAGCCGTAGCTCTGCGCCATGAATTTGGCCTCAAAGATCGGCTCAATCACCTGGCGCAAAGCCGTTTGCACGACTCGGTCACGTACAGCGGGAATACCCAGGGGCCTTTGCTTCTTCGCGCCTGGTTTATCGATCCAGACCCGACGCACGTCCCGGGGTTGGTATTGTCCTGCCTTCAGCTGCCGGTGCAATAGTTCCAGCTCCTGCTCAACTCGTTGGGAGAACTTTCTGACGCTCTGCCGATCCACTCCGGCCACTCCACGGTTGCGTTCCACCTTCTTCCAGGCCGCTTCCAGGTTGGCCGGTGCGTAGACTTTATCCATCAGGCTAAACCATTTGCCTCCTTTCACCCCCTTTTCGAGGGCCTTCAGCATGTGTTCGGTCCACACTGTCGCTTCCACCCACGCCCATTTGTCAGCCCGGGCTTCTCCGCCTTGTCTAGAACTCTTGCTCACTGACGACGGTTGTGACTGCTTCAGCATGACTTTACACATCCACCTTCCTGGCCTCCTTCGCTCCACGGGCATTACCCCGCTTCATCACTACAACGAAGCCTCTGTATCCTGCCGGGCACACTCCACCCGACAGGCCTCCCTGCTTAACGCACTCAGACTTCCCACCATTCTGTCTCCAACCACCACATGAGCCCCGTGATGGCTTTCTCATGCTACCCCTCAGCCTCACGGGCGTTTCAGTTCCTTTTAACAGGAACCTCCATTCGGGCTTCACCCTTCCCTAGCAGGCTCGCCAACTTCATGCGGCCGAATCGAGTTCGTTTCCTACGGACTGGCGGTTCTCCTCCAGTTGCTTCCCACCCCGCTTTAGGCGACGCAGTTACTTTCGGATACAGACCGGAGAACATCTGTCTGAAGAGGACTTTCACCTCTCTATCTGAGTGCGCTCACAGGCGCACTAGGGGCGAGCCGTTGGCTCGCCCGAGCTTTTCATCCTGCGGCCAAACCTCAGGTTCGGGCGGACCGCCGGCCCGCCCCTACGAGCCGAAACCAAAATGAAGAGCCTTTTGCGACGCCTCTGACAGTGGCGGCTCTGTTTTGGGGTCCTTCGAACTCTTTCGGACTGAGGTGCACACACAGACACTTTATTGCTTTTCTCCGATGAGTTTACGATATATTTGCGGCGTGTCGATGTCCAGGAGCGGCCTTTCGCTGTCCAGAGCAACGGTCACAATTTCGCTCTGGTGATGCTTGAGAATCTGCCTTCCCCCTTCGTCTCCTGTTATGCTGGCCAGTTCTGGAAAAAGTGATCGATCAAATAGAAGCGGTGCACCCCGCCGTCCCTTGTAGGTTGGCATTACGATGGGTCCGCCGCTCCCTTCGTAAGTGCTAATCAGTTCATCCAACAGGGTCGAGCTTAGAAAGGGCTGATCAGCGGGAATAAAAAGCGCCGCGCAGGCTGAAGAATCTACCGAACGCAGGCCCAGCTTCACCGAGGAGCTCTGGCCCTTCGCATACTCCACATTATTGACGATGTTGACCTCTAGATCGGACAAGACGGGTCGAACCGAATCGGCCATGAATCCAACCACAACGATTAACTCCCGAAGACGCGATGCCAGAACATTCTTGGCCACCCTTCTAACCAATGGTTCACCATCTATAAGAAGAAGTTGCTTGGGACGATCCTCCGTCAGGCGTTTTGACTCGCCGGCTGCCAGCAGTACTCCA
>JALLOL010000159.1 GCA_027717875.1 Acidobacteria bacterium AH-259-L09
CTCCACCTCCTGGTCTCCCGACGGCAAGGTCTTGGCATTCCAGGAAAGTGTCGGTTTCGGATCCCCTTTCGACATTTGGCTGCTCCCACTTGAAGGAGAACGGAAACCCGTGCCCTTCCTTGCCACCCAGTTCAACGAATCGCAGGCCATGTTCTCACCGGATGGCCGGTGGATTGCCTTCACCTCCGATCGCTCCGGCCAAGACGAGATCTATCTCAAAGCCTACCCTGGTCCGGGTGGACTTGTGCCAATATCGACTGATGGGGGCACTCAGCCAGTGTGGGCGCGTAACGGGAAAGAGCTATTTTATCGGAACGCGGACAAAATGATGGTTGTCTCCATTCAGACGGAGCCGACATTCAAGGCAGAAACGCCGAAGCTTTTGTTCGAGGGAGAGTACAGCTACAGTGTTCCTTCGTATACATCCAATTACGATGTCACGCCCGACGGCCAGCGGTTCCTGATGATTAAGGAAAGTCAGGAGGTGAGCCAACTCACGATCGTCCTCAACTGGTTCGAAGAACTCAAGCGCCTCGTGCCTACAGGCAAGTGACCTGATCGGCAAGACCATTTCCCTTTACGCACGTCCTATTTCCTTAGTGCGAAAACCCAGAGGACCCCGCCCTGTGGAACATGCGTCGTGTAGCCTAAGATAGCGTCGAGCAAGGCTTGCTTTCTCTGCGCGTCAACACCCCAGCCGGACTGGACGGCAACATACTGAATGCCATCAACCGCGTAGGACGTCGGCACGCCAGTGATGCCGGAGTTGGTCCGTTGTTCCCAAAGGACTTTCCCGGTCTTGGCGTCGAAAGCGCGGAAATACCGATCATTCGTGCCACCCATGAAGACCAGACCGCCGGCCGTGGTCAAGACCGGTCCCCAGTTATGAAACTTGAACTTGTGAGTCCAGACCTCTTGTCCCGTGTCCATGTCCCATGCTTGGAGCTCGCCAATGTGCTGTGCGCCCTCATATATGCTTATGCGGGTCTTCGCGAATTGCACACCAGTAAAGAGCTGGCCTGGACGGTAAGTCACCTCTTTGCCTTCAAAAGATGCACACAGGTTATCGTTTGCCGGGATATAAACGTAACCTGTCTGCGGGTTGTAGGCGGCAGGGGGCCAGTCCTTGCCTCCCCAATGCGACGGGCAGAAGGAGGTCTTCTTGCCAGTGCCCGGTTTACGCTCAGGATCGTATTCGGGCCGGCCGGTCTTCGGATCGAGACTTGCAAAAACATCTTGTCGGACATAGGGCTTGGCGTCGACAAACGAGATCTTGTCTTTGCTTCGCTCCAGCAGCCAAAGGTATCCGTTACGACCGGCGTGCACCAATCCTTTGATGGTTCGCCCGTTTCTTTCTACATCCATAAGTATGGGCGCGGAGACCTCATCCCAGTCCCAGGAGTCGTTCCAATGGTACTGATGGTAAGCTTTCAGCTGGCCTGTATCAGCATCTAAAGCAATCACGGAATTGGAATAGAGGTTATCGCCGGGACGAGCATCGCCCATCCAGGGAGCTGCGTTTCCAGTACCCCAGTAGGTCAGGTTGAGTTTCGGATCGTAGCTGCCCGTGATCCAGACGGGCGCACCTCCGGTGCGCCAGGTGTCGCCGGGCCAGGTCTCATTACCCGGCTCACCGGGGGCTGGGATAGTATAGGTCTTCCACACCTGCTCGCCGCTCCGTGCATCGAAAGCCTGGACAAAGCCGCGAATGCCCAGCTCGCCCCCAGAAACGCCTACCATGACCTTACCCTTTACCACCAACGGCGCCAGGGTCATGTAGTACCCTTTCCGGTAGTCTGCCACGGCTCTTTCCCAGACGACTTTCCCCGATTTGGCGTCAAGGGCCACCAAGTAGGCATCGACGGTGGCAAGGTAAACGTTATCGCCGTAGAGGCCTACTCCACGATTGGTCGGGTGAAGTTGCATGAGATCCTCAGGTAACTCCCGCCTGTATCGCCACAGTAGATCACCTTTCCTGGCATCCAAAGCAAGCACCTGATTCTCGGGCGTTGTGATAAACATGACGCCGTCGTTAACGATGGGTGGTGATTGATGACCCTCGGTCACACTCGTAGAAAAGGACCAAACCGGAACCAGGTTCTTCACGTTTTGGGCATTGATCTGGTCGAGAGGACTGTATCCCCATCCGTCATAAGTACCGCGGTACATCAACCAGTTGTCCGCTTCCGGCCTCAAGAGCCGTTCCTCCGTCACCGGGTTGTAGTTTTCGATTCCTTGGGCGGTCACCATCGATGACGACAACCCAATGATTAAGGCTGCTACGAATTTAGTAGCGATCATCCAAATCCTCCTGCCGCTCATCAGGCGATTTAACGCGACCTCACCTCATCTTTTCTTGAAGCCCACTCGACCTGAAAAACCACCGGCAGCCATCAAGACGCCATCTGCCAGCTTGAGGGGCAGCACCGCGAGCCGCCTGGGAGCCGGCCCACTTAGGACTCGGGCACCGTCCCTGGGATCGAATTCGGAATAGTGACAAGAACACACAAAATTCTTGGTCTCGTCTTGCCACTCGGAAACGTCGCATCCCGTATGAGTGCAGACAGCCGAGTAAGCCACTATTCCCTCGGCCGAGTGATCACGGGTTCCCTCGGCGAGTTCCTCAGGATCCAGGTGGATCAGCAGTACCTGGTTGAGACGTGACCCATTTCTCACCAGCTTGGTTTTAGGATCCATCGGGTAGGCAATGACTTGGGGTGCGCCCAAACGAAGGTCCTCGGGGGCGATGATTTCTCCCTCCCTTTCCCCCAACGCGAAAACAAATCGATCGTTCTCTTGTGGGCGAGCTTCTCTCGGATCGATTTCTTGAGCACTCGCGAAATCGATAAATTGCAGCCCCAACCCCATTCCCAAAGCCATTTTCAATACCGCGCGCCGCTGCTGTACTCGAGTAAAGCAAGAACAGGTTTCATTTTTTCCCGTCACAACTTTTCTCGACTCCGCAGTTCACCCCGATCAGGAATAAGGAATAAGGACTAGGAGATTGCTTTCCGCAGGAGTGTATCATTGAGAAAAAAGAAGGGTCAAGGCAGATACTCCTGCGGGCAACAGGCTAGAGGAGTAGGGCGGCTACAGGAGAGTCTGCCTATTGAAGCATTTTTCGTCGCTTCTGAAGGGAGGATGAGGCAATGGTCAAACTGGCAATAAACGGGGGAGACCCGGTTCGGACGAGGGAATTCTTTCGCTGGCCGCACTTTGATGAAACTGAACTCGGATACGTTGAGGAGGTAATCCGGAGCCGGACCTGGTTTGCCGGGATGCGCGGCGCGGATCCGGGTACCAGGACGGCAGAGTTGGAGAGAAGATTTGCCCAGCACCACGGGGCTCGATTCGGGATCGCCTGCGCCAATGGGACCGTGGCGATCGAGATCGCTCTGCGGGCGGTCGAGGTTGGCGTGGGGGATGAGGTAATCGTCCCGGGTCTGACTTTCATTACAACATTGAGTGCGGTACTTCAGGTCAACGCGATTCCCATCGTGGTTGACTCGCTATACGAGACTCAGTGCATCGATCCCAACGAAATTGAGAAAGCCATCACTGATCGAACCCGCGCCATCATCCCGGTTCATTTCGGAGGCTTTACCTGTGACATGAATCGCATCATGTCCATTGCTGACACACACAACCTCCTTGTTATCGAGGATGCGGCCCATGCGCCGGGTGGGGTTCACAAGGGAAGGAAGATCGGTTCCATCGGCACCTGACGACCTTCAGCTTCCAGCAGAGCAAGACCATGACGGCTGGGGAAGGTGGAATGATCACGACCAATGACCCGGACCTGGCTGAGAATTGCATCCAGTACCGCAGTTGTGGCCGCAAGGAAGGAGAGCCCTGGTATGTGCACTATGTAATGCCCCTGAATTATCGTCTTTCAGAGGTCCAGTCTGCGATCTTATTGGCACAGCTGGAAAGGCTGGATGAACAATTAAAAATCAAAAATGAAAATGCGGCTTTTCTGGCCGATCTGTTCGAAGAAATCGAGGGAATCAACCCCGTTCCCGGCGATGGAAAGACCGATCTGAACGGATATTACCTTTACCTGCTTCAATACGATCGAGACCACTTCGGTGGGCTGTCGAAGAACCGCTTTGTGGAAGCCCTGAATGCGGAAGGAATCCCCTGCCACATCGGCTACCCTTGGCCCCTTACGAAAAATCCCATGTTCCAGCAAATTGAATCCGGAGCAAAAGGATGTCCTTTCACCTGTCCGTATTACGGCAGGAATGAATCCCTGGCTGAAAGGAAACTCCCAGTTGCAGAGCAGATCTGCAACGAAACAGTTGTCATCCCGCATCAGGTTCTGCTGTCGCCTCAATCCGATTTGCAGGATATCGCACAGGCGATTCGAAAGATTCAGGAAAACACCGTTGAACTTGTCTGAAATCCGGCGGCGAAAGGCTGGCTGTCATAACAGTTACATCGGTGCCATCCTTGCGGGTGTTATCGGCGTTCTTAGTGAGGCTGTTTTACCCTATAGGACCGTCTGAAGGAACGGGAACCCAAGACCTCTGGGCGACTTTCTCTAAGGCAATGTTCGCACATCTTCTGGCGGCCAGGAGGATCATCCGAAGATCTCCTCCAGTTTTTCCCGTGCCATCGGCCTTGTCCCAAGACTCACCACCACCATCACGGCGGAAGCCGCAATGACGCACACGCCGGCGGCACCAAAGGGATTTCGCCACCCGACATACAGCCAGAAGAAGGCATAAAGGACCACACCCGTCAAGAAGGACGCGATGGCTCCCGCCTTAGTGGCACGCTCCCACAAGGAGCCAACGAACAGCGGGCCGGCTGCAGCGGACATGATCCCACCGACTCCAATCCAGAGCATTACCGCCAGGAACGGGGGAGGATCCCAGGCCAGATAGATGGCCACGGCCGCCACGGCCAGCGTCCCCAGGCGAGAAATCCCGAGGGAAATACGGTCGATTTCCTCGGGTGACTTGTTCGGGTGGATCAGAGGGGCGAAGGTCCTGCGGTAGAGGTCATTGCTTAAAGCAACGGCCAGGGTGATGAATAAGCCATCCGTGGTGGACATGATCGCAGAGAGGATGGAAATCCCCAGAAAGCTGGCCACCGGGGCAGGGAAAATCTGCGTGAAAAGCAGAGGGATGGCTGCGTCGGGTCTGGCCTGGGGCCCCAGCAAAGCCCGGGCGTGTAAGCCGCCCAGGACAGGAAGGCTAAGAATCGTTCCAATGGGTATTGCCAGCAGTAGAAACACGCGCAGCTGGCTGGTGTCCTTCAATGCGAAGACTTTGTTTCCGATGTGCGGATTCATTGTGAACGGCAGGTGTGCAATAACCATCAGGAGCACCAGCCACAGGCTGCCGAAGATCGGATCACCGGGAGCGAAGTAGTTATCCCACCCTAGAGATGAATCCTGAGCCACAAGGGCTTGGTTCGCTGAAGCCGGGCCGCTTCCCTCCAGCCCCACCCCCAGAAAGAAGACCGCAGCGATAGTCAGAGCGATGATCGCCATCAAGATGCCTTGAACAAAGTCGGTCAGGATATCCGCATGCGAACCGCCCAAGACAACGTAAACGGCGACAACACCCACCATCAGCACGACCCCGCCTTTGTACCCAATACCCAGGATCACTTCGAACATGGTTGCGGCGGCCACGACTTGAGCTGTCACGTAATAGATGAGCAGCAAGGAAAGTAGGGCGAAGGCGACACGTAGAAAATCGCTGTCGTAGCGCTGACCCAGAAATTCCGGAATCGAACGGGAACCGAAACGGTCACCCGCTTTTTTGATTAATCGGACTGAAAGGATCAATCCGCAATAAATTCCAATGGGATACGTGGCCGGATACCAGATAGCCGGAAAGCCTTTGGAATATGCGAGACCGGGGATGCCCATGAAAGTCGAACCGCTGGCTATGGTGGAAGCCAGGCAGAAAACCACCACCAAGGGACCATAAGATTTCCTCGCCACCGCAAAATCCTCCCCTGTCTTCGTTTTCAACATGCCGTAAACACCCAGACCCAGAACGAGGAGGCTGAAAACGGTGAGCCAGATCCAGCCCCACACGCCTAGGTTGACAACC
>JALLOL010000016.1 GCA_027717875.1 Acidobacteria bacterium AH-259-L09
CTGCCGCACTTCCGGACTCACCTGCCCTCGCTGATGGCGCAGTCGATTGGGGAGCCACCCCACTCCAATTTCGTGTAAAAGCGCAGCCAGTCCCAGCCTTCTTTGCTTTTGAAGATTGTATTTCAAGGTCTGTGCAATACGCAGTGACAAAATGGTCACATTCACAGAGTGGGTACCTAGGGCGAATTCCTGTTCTCTGTCGGTGGCCAAAAGAAGGAGAGCTGAACTGTTCACCATGGAATCGATCATGCGTTTGAGCAGCTGTTCTCCTCGTTCAATATCGAGGCGTTTACCTTCCTGAGCCCCAGGGATCGATTCCAAAACGTAGGCCGTCGCCGTTTTGTATAGTTCGATCGTTTCCGCCTTAATTTCCTTTTTAAGGCGACCTTTGCTTTCTTGTACCTCTCGCGGCTCAAATTCTTCCAGCTCCTTCTCAGAAACTTTGTCAAGGAGCGAAGCTTCAATAGCAGCATTTCCATGACGCAAACGCCGCGATAAGATGAATAGCAGATTGCGAGCCACGGCATGTGAATCCTCGACAAGGGACCACATGGTTTTTTCATGGAGTGTCAGCAGGCGGCAGTCCTCGTGGGCCACAACATAGGCCGAAGTTAGCTGGCCATCGATGAGCGAGAGTTCGCCGACGACCTCTCCAGGCTCCAGTACTATAATAGGGTCCAGTGTAAGTTTAAGGTGGATACGTAAACGGCCGGAAAGAAGCAGATAAAGGAACTGATTGGGTTGCCCGGCTTGAATCAAGACTTCTCCTCGTTTTAACTCGCGCACAGGACAGTCTTTTAGAAGGCCGATAACGGCCTCCAGCTCGACACCTCTCAAGAGAAGCGAATTTTCCAGTTCACGCTTACTAAGAAGACCAGCTTGGCCAGACATTTCCGTCTATCTTGCAACGATTTCCAACGCAAAGACAGGATAAAAGTCAATAAGTTTTGAAAATACTAATTTTAGCCTAGATTTACGGCAATAACCACAATTTGCCGACGAGTGAACCGTCATCGAGTTGTACAGTTGGCTGCTCACAAGAGATGCTCGCTACAGCGCCTCGACAACCAAATTGCCCACCTCGCTGGTGGTATAACCCATCTGGCCGGCCGACATGCTTCTCATCTTGGGCGTGGTCTTGGCAATGGCTTCTTCGATTCGATTGCCGGCCTTCACAAGGTTAGATGCTTTCTTCTGTTCGCCCACGATGCGCAGCAGCATGGCCATGGCAGCGATGGCGGCGATCGGATTGATCACGTTTTGGCCGGCATACTTTGGGGCTGACCCTCCCATGGGTTCAAACATGCTGCACCCATTAGGGTCGGGGTTGACATTGCCACCAGCCGCCACTCCCAGGCCTCCCTGAATCATCGCACCCAGGTCGGTGATGATGTCGCCAAACATGTTAGGGACTACGATCGTGTCGTAGTACTCGGGGTTTTTCACGAACCACATGCAGGCCGCGTCGATGTGATTGTAGTCGCGTTTGATGTCGGGATAGTCCGCTTTCCCGATTTCTTCAAAGGCGCGGTGCCAAAGGTCGGCTGCATAAGTGAGCACGTTGGTCTTGTGCACGAGCGTCAGTTGTTTGCGGTCGTTGCGCCGCCGGCAATGTTCAAAGGCCCAGCGCAGGCATCGTTCCACGCCGAAGCGCGTGGCCATCATCTCTTGGGTGGCTATTTCCTGCGGCGTGTTCTTGCGCAGGAATCCCCCCGCGCCGCAGTAAAGGTCCTCCGTGTTTTCACGAACCACGTCAAAGGAGATGTCCTCCGGTCCTTTGCCCTTGAGCGGGCAATCGACGCCCGGATACAACTTGACGGGCCGCAGGTTAATGTACTGGTCCAACTGAAAACGGATGGCCAGAAGCAGGCCCTTTTCCAAAATACCGGGCGGCACGTCCGCGTGGCCCACCGCGCCCAGGAAGATGGCGTCGAATTGCCGAAACTCATCAATCTGTTTTTCGGTAATGACCTCGCCAATCTTGAGGTACCGCTCCCCGCCGTAGTCAAACTCTACCGTTTCATACTTGAAATCTTCGAGCGGCGCGACCACCTTGAGCAGCTTGCACGCTTCTCTCGTCACTTCCGGGCCAGTGCCATCTCCTGCGATAACAGCAATTTTAAGCGTCTTGCTCATTGATCCAACCCTTTGTCAATAACCAGGCTTTTCCCAGCTGCTTTTAAACGATGGAAATCTAACAAAACTTGACCAAAGCGACAAGCATCTAATGTAGAGCTGCAGCCCACAGGCTGAAACACAGATTGCTCGTGCGCCACACGATCGTTATATTGAAACTGGTTGTTGATTTCCCTCGAACTGACACTGTTCTAAATTGAAATGGAGTTTCGATGAGCGACTTAGCTTACGTGGAAGGAAAATTCGTTCCTTTAGCTGAGGCGAAGGTCTCCGTGGAGGATCGTGGCTTTCTTTTCGCCGATGGAGTCTATGAGGTCATTGTGGCTTACAACGGCTGCCCCTTCAAACTGCCAGAGCATTTGGCCCGGTTGCAGAGAAGCGCGGCGGCTATTCGTCTGCTCTTACCCAAAGATGCAAACCAGATTCAAAGAATCGTTCAGGAGGGCATACGGCAAAGCGGTTTTCAGAACACAAAGATATACCTTCAGATCACCCGCGGCGCCGCTCCGCGTTCTCATCCCTTCCCTGCCGATGTCAAATCCAATTTCATTGCAACATTCCGAGCCAAAGGCGAGGTCCCACAGGAAACCCGCAAAGAGGGGGTGTCCGTGATTACAACGGAGGACATCCGGTGGGCAAAATGTTACATCAAATCGGTTGCCCTTTTACCCAACGTGCTAGCTAATCAAAAAGCGGTGGAAGCGGGTGCGTTTGAGGCAGTTTTTGTCACATCCAAAGGCGTCGTTCATGAGGGGACGACCTCCAACATATTTGTAGTCAAAAACGAAAAAGTGCTCACCCCTCCCAGAACGGAAAAAATCCTCCACGGCGTCACACGAGAAGCGCTTCTCCAATGTGCGCGCGATGCGGGGTACGAAACATTTGAGCACACCATAACAATTGAAGAATTGCTGCAAGCCGATGAAGTCTTTCTCACCGGCACCACGATCGAGGTCCTGGGCGTAGTCAAGGTGGATGGAAAGACGATTGGGGCGGGTGGTGTTGGACCAGTTACGAAGCAAATTTACGCGAGGTTTCGGCAGCTGATTGAATCGTGATTTTTGATGAACGAGTCAATTCCTCATGACTTTTTTCGTGTGGCTCCAGAGCTCGGGCGAGCCGCCGGCTCGCCCCTAGAGGACTTTTGCGACACCCTCTCACAGTCGCGGCCCTGTTAGAATCCGCCCAGCGGCGACCGTCTACCCTCGCGTGTCAAACAAGGCTGAAGCATGCAAACCGCCGGTGCGCCAAAACACAGCTTGCGCTTTGCTTAGTTGCTCCGGGAGTTGCGTAAAATATTTTTCATCCACTTGGAACGTTCCCACGGGAGGTCCAGAACAGGCCACACGCACCATTTCCAGAGACGTCTTGCCGCAGATGCCGCAGCTGGATGTCGTATAGACATTGCGGCTAAATTTTTCAGGATCAAAAGCCACATCCGGATTGAGAAAAACGTTCACGACATTGTGTTGGGCAAATTGAGGAGTTGCGCCACAATAGCCGATCTGGCGGATAGCTCCGCGATCAGCCACAATGCCTTCGGTAAAAAGAAAACCCGCCGCCAGTTCAAAATCATGACCGGGCGTGCGCATCGTCACTGAAATACTGTGTCGCACGGGCCGCCCATTCTTTTCAACCACGACCCGGACCTCCATCGGCTCCTCGGCAGCCACCTCATCGGAACGCCGCTCGACGGTGTCGCCCTCGATGGTCAGAATGCGAGTCGTAATAGCGGGGGTCGGCGTTTTCATTTTTCTCGGTAAAAAGCCTGTTCAGTTGTTAGCTTGATGGGCACCGTGTTAATCCTTGGCGGGCAACCACTTGGTGAGCCCTGACTTCACGACTGCATGTTTCGGGTCATTGGCCAAATTCTCCCACTCGGTCGGATCGTTCTGGTGATCGTACAATTCTTCAGAACCGTCTGCGTAGCGAATCAATCGCCAGCGATGGTCGCGAACTGTGTAATTCCCTTTGCCGAACGTCGTGACCACGGCCCGGTCGGTAGGGGCTTGTGGATCGCGCAGTAGTGGAAGCAGAGACACGCCGTCCAGTTCCGCTCGGGGTGTCAGATTACACATATCAATGAGGGTGGGATAAAGATCGATTAGATTCACAGGCTGCCGGCACACGCCACCCGTCTTGAATTTCTTGGCACCTGCCTTCGTTGGGACAACGATTAGCGGCACGCGAGCCGAGCGTTCCCAGCCCGTCCACTTGCCCCAGTGTTGCTTCTCGCCCAGGTGCCAGCCGTGGTCACTCCACAAAACAATGATGGTGTTCTCGGCATGAGGGCCTTCGTCCAGTGCATCAAGCAGCTTGCCGATTTGGGCATCGACAAATGACACGCATGCCAGATATCCGGCCACCGCAGCCCTCCACTGGCCATGCTTAACAACCGTTTCATGCCGTCCCGCAGTGACCCCTTCCAGCGCACGAGTCCTGCCCGTCTTGCTCAAATCGTCCAGATCATCGGCCAGCACTTTCGGAAGTACAATCGACTGGACAGGGTACAGCTCAAAGTATTTCTTGGGCGCAAACAGCGGGATGTGCGGCCGGTAAAAACCGACCGCGAGGAAGAACGGTTCGTCTGTCCTGCGACCCAATCGCTGGGCGGCCCAGTGGGTGATTTTCACATCCCCCATTTCCCTGTCGTCAACATCCACCGGCCCCCAGTCAAACGATTCACCCTTCGGGTCGTACGGGCTTCGATCGCTGGGCATGCCATTAAGCGGCAGCACGATCTTGGGCCGCCCAGGACCACGGTCAACGACGTGTCGCGGCTTGGTTCCCTTGCTTGGCAATTCTTCAGGAGTGTACTCCACTTGCGTTCGTGTGAACGGGCTCCACCGCTGCTCGGTGAAGAAGTAGTCGTCAAACAGTTCGGGATTTCTCCGATGCAGCAGCTTGCCCGTGCCGAATGTCTGATAGCCATTTTTCTTGAAATGCTGAGGCATCAATACCAGTTGCGGCTGAATCTTGCGGATGTTGTGCTCATTACTGTACGCGCCGGTGTGAAACGGCTGTTTACCGCTGAAAACCGCTGCCCGAGACGGGGAGCACAGCGGAGCCGGGCAATGGGCGTTGGAAAATACGATGCCGCGTTTGGCCAATCGGTCCATGTTGGGCGTCTTCACCTGGGGATGCCCATTGAGAAAACCGACCCAGTCGTTCAAATCATCAACGGCTATAAACAAGACATTTGGACGATCGACGTCCTCAGTACCGTCGACCTTGCTGGAGCTCCCACACTGAATGAGCACTGCCGCCAAAATGAGAATACGCCATCGTTTCAGCATAACAGATCCTTCAGAAAGGCTGAATTTCCAGATGGGGACCAATCTGTTGCTCGAGCGGGTTGGCCATAACCTTGCTCCTCCCCGGATACCTTTAGGAATTGCCTTCGCACATTCTCTCATAATCCTCGGGTGTATTGATATTGCAAAGGAGATTTTCTGTGTAAAAAGCCAGTTCGGGTGTCATGGGGACGCGCACCGTCTCTATTATTTTGAGAAAATCGAGGACCTTATATTTCTGTCGCTTCAGTCTATTTTCGATCAAAGGCAAGCAGCCCTGGCTGTATAAGCCGCACAAGGGCTGCTCTTGTCCATTTTGCAGCGGTATCTTGGCTACGGCCGGTTCTTCAAACCTATCGGAATGTCGGAGAGATGGCGGAAGAGCACCACGCTGAATCGGAAAATCGAGAACGTACTCGATCAACTCTTGACTGATGAAAGGCAGATCGCAGGCCAGGACGAATGCCGCTCGGCCGCCCGCGTGGCCAAGGGCAGTATAAATGCCACCCAGAGGGCCGCAGTCAGGAATCGCATCCGCAAGGACAGGCAACGCCATGAATTCGTATTGCCGTTGACAGCCGGAGATAATGACGACATCGGCAAATACTGCCAGCAGGAGGCCACTGACGTGCTGAATGAGCGGCCGACCTCGAAACAATAAAGTTGCCTTGTCCCGGCCCATTCTGCGGCTCGGTCCGCCAGCCAGCACTGCGCCGAGAATAGACTTGTTCACAACTTTCTATGATTATCGGCTTTCGGTATGAACCGGACAACCCACACTATACAAATTCTCATACTCTCTTGACGTCCGTCTGATTCAAATCAGGGATATTATAGAAAAACTTCGCCCCACCATGGAATCTCTAGTAGGTCGCACGGCCTCCACTTACGTCATAGCACTGGCCGGTCACAAAACTGGAGTCATCGGAGACCAGGAAATGAATGACGGCAGCGACTTCTTCAGGCTGTCCCACTCGCCCCATGGGAATCCGGCTTATCATGTAGTCCAGATGCTCCTGGCTGACCTGCTCAAGGATCTTCGTTTGAATGACGGCCGGCGCAACTGCGTTGATCCGGATGTTTCGGTCCGTGACTTCCTTGGCCACTGCTTTGGTGAGGCCAATGACGGCAGCTTTGGTTGTCGAATAGGGAACCGCAAGTGGATTGCCCTCTTTGCCCGCAATGGAGGCCACGTTGACAATGCGGCCTTGCCCGCGTTCACGCATGTGGGGTAGAACCGCCCGGCAGCAGTAGAAGACCCCGGTGAGATTAACGCCAATAATTTGCGCCCAATCTTCATCGGTTTGCTCCCATAGGGGAGCACTTCTTCCGGCGACTCCCGCGTTGTTGATCAGGATGTCAATCTGATGAAAGCTCTCCAGAGCTTCTTGAACCATCCTTTCGGTGTCTTCTCCAGTGGCAATGTCCGCTGCAATGGCTTTACACTCCTTGCCTTGCGAGGAGAGCAGTTTACCCGTCTTCGCGGCTGCCGCTGCATCGATATCCACTGCACAAACCTTGGCACCGTATTCGGCGAGGCGGACGGCAGTGGCACAACCGATACCAGATCCGGCACCTGTCACAATGGCCACCCTGTTATCGAGTCCCAAACCCATGATTGTCTCCTATGGAGAGGTCTGCCAGCGGCGGCGCCACAGTGAAATAAGCAGCGGAGAACACCACACAAGAACACATGTTGCCCCCAAAAAACCCGCCACTGGTCGAGCGAAGAAGTCCCACAGCTCATCCGATTTCGTCAAGCTCTGAATAAAGGTCTGCTCCAGTTTCCCTCCCAGAATGATTCCCAGTACCACTGGTCCCAACGGTACCTGATTCATTTCCAAAACGAAGCCCAGAATCCCCATTCCCAGCATCACCCAGACGTCAAAATAGCTGCCGTTGATGGCAAAGGCCCCTACTATACTGAAAAGCAGGATAACAGGAAGCAGAATTGGTTGGGGAATGCGCACCAAATAGCTTCCCCCACGAATGGCCAGAAATCCCAGAGGGAGGAGAACCAGATTGGCAAGAATGAAAGTAATGTAAATGCCGTACACGAGCACGGACTGGGTCTCGTTTGTGAAGATCTGTGGACCCGGTATGATGTTTTTCATCAATAGGATACCGATGACGATCGCCGTGATTGAGTCTCCCGGTATGCCAAAAACAAGTGCCGGAATCCAGGCACCGGCAAGGGCCGAATTGTTGGCGCTGGTGGCGTCTCCAATCCCTTCTAGAGATCCCTGACCATATTCTTCCGGGTTCTTGGAAAACCTTTTGGACAAAGCAAAAGAGATCCAGGCACCAATATCTGCCCCAGCACCGGGCAGCATTCCCACAAAAGAACCGACAATGCTGGAACGCAGAACATGAAGCTTTCGGCGCCAGAGTAGATCGGAAGCAGTGGCAAACACAGAGCGCAGAGGCTGAAAAAGAAGGCGATTGAGTAGGCTTCGGCCTGCTGTGAGAGTTTGATTGAACCCCTCCTGGACGACAGTTCTGAAATTATTTTGAAACCACAGCACATTTCTCAAGACCTCCGAGACTCCAAAAAGACCGATCATCGCTGGAATAAAATTGATCCCGGCAATCAGTTCATCTTGAGCAAAGGTGAAACGAGGCGAACTGTGAACCTCACTCAGGCCGACAGTGGACAAAAGCAAACCAATAATTAAAGCCAGCGCGCCTTTGAGAAGAGATCCTCGAGAGACGACGGCAGCACAACTCAGTCCCAGGAGAGTCAGCCAAAAGTACTCATAGCTTGTGAATTGGAAAGCGATCTTTGCCAGCCAAGGGGCTGAAGTGATCAGGACTGCTGCTCCGAAGAGGCCTCCGGCGACGCTGAAGAGCAGCGCAATGCCGAGCACCTCCTCCTGCCGTCCAGCTCGAGTGAGAGCATATGCATCGTCAACGTAGGCCGCTGAAGAGGGGGTACCAGGGATGCGCACCAGAGCGGTCGGAATGTCACCCGCGAAGATGGCACATGCCTCTAAAGTAACGATGGCCGCAAGAGCCGCAACATCATCGAGAAAGAAAGTCAGGGGAACGAGCAGTGCCACCGCCATGGTTGCGGTCAAACCGGGAATGGCCCCCATAAAGAGGCCGTAGGCAGCTGAGATGACGATGATCCCGAGTACTGGCCATTGAAAGATCTGTTCAAGAGCGGTCAAGAGAATCTCGCTCAATTCACCATCCCAGTATTCCTCGCGGTAATGGCACCCGCAAGAGGTTTCCAAAAAGTCCATACACAGCGGGAACTACAAAAAGCGTGACAACGGCAGCTACCCAGATCCGGGTTCCCAGCCTCCAAAGCAAGAGAAAGATCATACTTGCGGCTGTTAGAACAAAGCCTAGCTTCTCTGCTAGCAGTGCAAAGGCGGCCACGGCCAACACGATCTCCAGGAAATGAATCAATCCTTCACCAGACAACCGTGTTGGAGCGCTTCCTGCTATCGACTTTCCTCTGCTGAAAAACCGTACCAAAAGTGCCAGCAGGGTAATGGCCAGTGCTCCGAAGAGCAACTTGGGGAAGTCCATGGGCTGGAAACGGCCTACATTGACCTGCGAAAATTCTGGGCTGGTGAGCAGACTTCCCAGCTCCTGGTCAGCCCTTTCAAGCGATCTCCGAAACTTATCAGAAGGCTCCCACGTCAGGTTGAAACCCTCATTCTCCATAAACCAAGGGAAGCCCTTGCCGTTTAGGAGAGTCTGTCCAGTGACAATTTTCAACAGTGCTTCAGCTAGTCGATTGACAATCTCCTGTGATGTTTCTTGGGGAAGCCCCAGTCCGCGCCAACCTCCCACAGCCCAATTGATCCCCTGCTCTTGGAAAGTGGGGACGTCCGGGTATCCACTGACACGGCTCTCTGCCATCACTCCGAGGGGTTGCACCTTTCCGGCTGCAAGTAGAGTCCTCGCCTCAGGAAGGCTGCAGCAGACGAGATCAACCCCTCCGCTGACTAGTTCCTGAAGAGCAGGACCTGCGCCATTCGTGGGTATCCACTTAATGCTGTCCGGCTTCAGGCCGGCGGCTTGAAGCCAGCCTGCCAGAGCGAGATGCCAAATGCCGCCAGTGGCCGTGCCCGACGCCGTCAATGTTCCGGGGTTCTTGCGGACATCATCGGCAATTGCGTTAAGATCCTCCCACCGATTCTCATCTGCTCGAGTAAACAGAGCCGCCGGATCGCGATTAATGAGCATCACCGGGGTAAAATCCTTCCATGAAATTTCCGTGAGTTCACGCCAGTGAAGCATGTTGAGTTCGACCGTCATCATCGTCAGTGTGTAGCCATCGGGTTGAGCGCTCGCTCCACGGCTGTGACCAGTGACCCCAGCTCCACCTGTTGCGTTAACCACATTGACGGGCACTGCTAACTCTTGCTCCAGAAAAACTGCCACCTCTCTGGACAGCCGATCCGTTCCCCCTCCTACCGCCCAGGGACAAATGAGAAGAATTGGCCGGCTGGGATAGGTTTCCTTCGCCTGGCAACCTACGAGGGTTAACAAGGCCAAAACGAATGGCAGCCAAGAGAGGCACGGACTCGCAAGAGACTTTATTCGTGCAAATTCCATGGGCAATAGCATGTCCTCGCTTCTTGACCTCGCCTCACAATCCCCATCAGCAAAACGTCGCCGCACTTAAGAAACGAGGCACTAACACAGGCGAGGCGAATCTAACACAGGAAGTTTTCCAAACCAATTCTTGAATAAGACTTTTCCAGGCTGAGAAGGAGTCCCACGGTAAACGGGCCTTGCTTTCACCCCTCTGAACGCTTACGATCTCAGACAGTTTCCTGTGCCAACTGAAGATCGGATGATTCGCAAAGTCCGATCCGAGGTTGGCGTGGCAAAAAATCGCCTCAAAAACTGAGGAAACTTTCAAGGAGACAAGATGAAGATCAACGTAAGAGCCCTGGCTTTGACTTTGGGCTTGACCTGGGCAGGTGCCATCTTAGTGACAGGTTTGGCAAACCTCATTTGGCCCTCGTACGGCATAGCTTTCTTGCAAGTCATTGCTTCAGTCTATCCCGGATACCAAGCCGTTGCTTCTCTCCGCGAGGTCGTGGCAGGAACGGTTTACGGTCTCGCTGATGGGTTTGTAGGAGGGTTGATTATGGGCTGGCTTTATAATCTCTTTGCCGGCAGAAACTCAGCAACATAAATTCATGAAAGCCACCGCCCCAAGAACTCTGTCGACGCTCTTTCTACGGAGCCTCAGAGTGATGGACTTCAGGCTATCCAAACAACTCACCGCAGCAAAGGGTCTTGGTAGTCAGGAGCAAACGAAAGCGCGAGTCTGACAAACAAAGCCTTTAATAAAGCCTGGCTCAGCCCAAGTCAGGTTACTGCGGGGGCGCGGAGCGGGGGCGAAACCGTCCGGCCATAGCCCTGAGCTCCTTCTCATCGATGAATCCGTCGCCGTTCGAATCCATCCCGTCAAACCGCCTACGCATCGGTTCCGGAGCTTCCTCCCGGCTGATCTTGCCATCCCCATTCGAATCGTTTCCCAGCATGCGCTCAATGAACTGGCCGCCAAAGCCGGGACCTGCACCCCGCCGCCGAGGCATGGCCTGAAGCTCTTCCTCGTCGATGAACCCGTCACCATTCGCGTCCATGAATCGAAAACGGCGCTTGAGTTGCTCGGGCACCTCCTCCAAGCTAAGTTTGCCATCGCCGTCTTGATCTCTTTCCCAAAGTCGAGCCTGGAAATCGCCAGGCCGTCCCACTCGTCCCGAACCACGCCGCGCACTCCCTCCATCTATATCTCTTTCCAGGTGAATCGCGTACTGTTGTTCGAGCGGGATGCAAAACGTGTTTGCGTCGTCGCAAGCAAAATAGCGAACCGTTAAGTCAATGGGCCCATCGAAGTTCTCCGAGGAGATGTCCAGGAGAAACTCCCGAGGATCCTTGTCGGCAGCCTCTTCAACCTTGGGTCCGACACCTTTGATCGGCGTAACCTTTACGCCTTCGGGAGATTGGAGTTCAAATTCCAAAGGTTTGGTCAGATTGTTCCAGTGGACTGCATACAGGCGGTCCAGATGGAAACCCAGGTACAGTTTGCCCTTCCCGGTACTCAAGAATGGTCGCTCCACTTCCGCTCTCAGCTTCACATAGAAGGGGGCCCCCTTCTCTTCGATAACAGGTTGGATTTTCAGGGGCACCATGCGCCCTGGCACCTGGACTCTAGGAACGATTCCGGTGTGAATTTCGCCGGAGGGCGGCTCCAGCTTCAAATCCATTCCCAGATCCGAAACTTGCGTCGGCTTTTCAACGGGTCCAACGAGTTCTTCCAGGTCCTTTCTCAATTGTCTAGGATCACTCCAGGCTCTTCGGCTGACCACTACCCCAGCCGGATCAATGACGAATTCGGAGTTCGCGCCATTGCCCCAGGCGTGTTTGAGATCGTTGGACATGGTGTCGCACAGCCAATCGATTTTCGAGCCCAGCCGTCGCTTTGCCTCCTGGACATGCATTAAGCGCTCTTGGAGCGTAAACGGGCTCACGTACCCGTTCCGCTCCGGGTGAGCAAGTGCCTTGTAAATGTAGTAGAACTGAACCCCTTTGGGGGCATAATCTCTTTGGATCGTCTCCAAACTGGGGACGTTACGCAGGAAAGGCGGTCACGTCAGACAGCCGAAGACCAGGACGGTGTAGTGCCCCTTTAAGCTTCCCGATCGAAAGGGCTTGCCATCCGCGTCGAAGGCCTCAACATCCGGCAAGACCTCTCCGATTTTGGGCGCTTTCTCCAGGAATTGGCGCACCACCCGCTCCCTAGGCGAAGCATCATTCTCGGCAGGCGGTTGGCCCACAACAGAGCCAACCCATCCCAGCAGGAGAGAGCCTGCGATTGCAAAATATTTCCGTTTCACGATTTATTCTCCTCTTGACGGTTCACTACGGAAGTTAAATCTTAGGCCACTCATGTGCCACTTACGTGAAAGCATACGGAAAAGTCCTCTCCTTGTTTCAAACACTTGGCACAGTTCGACCAATTTTGAATTGACTTTTACAGGCTGACAAAACAAAAATGCGGGCTCACTGATGACGAGTTTCTCAGCCCGCGCCTACGACCGGATCCTCAAGAGATCACCAACAAGACGTGGCTCGGAGGAGTGGCGTCCTTGGCGGTACTTCCACCAGATATTTTGATGGGTTCGACGTAGAGTTCCAGCTCGGTCAGTATCATCACGTCCAGACAATCCAAGGCCGAATGGCCACCGGTACCCTCATTAACCGCAACCACTTCGCCGGCTTGCTCAATATGGCGATTCCACTCGCCATCCATCGCCGGGGCTCTTTGCCCACTATGAAATCACTTGACCTCATGACCATATGTGGTCATGATAAGACCATGAAGCGAGCCATGATCTCTGAATTGAAAGCCAGACTGAGCTCTTATCTGGCAGCCGTCCGAAAAGGCGAAACCGTGATTGTTTGTGATCGCCAAACGCCGATCGCCCGGTTAATTCCGTACGGAAGGGAGGAGGATTCTCTTCAAATAAGAGAGCCTTCCCGTCGTGCCGGTGAGCTCAAAATGAGAAGGGGTGTTCGGCTTCAAAAGCGGGTCGACGTAGTCAAACTGCTGCGAGAGGATCGTAACCAGCGTTGATTGTCTACCTGGATACCAGCACCGTCCTGCGTGTATTATTCGGACAAGCTGGAGCACTCAATACATGGGGGAAATGGGAAGCCGCCTATTCCAGTGAGCTTTTGGGTCTCGAGGCTCGACGAATGATAGACCGGCTGAGACTCCAATTGGCTTTAGATGATGACGGCCTGGCTCAGGCACAAGAGGGACTGGCTCTGATTGAAGAGGAGATCGGATACATTTCTCTTACGCGACCGGTTTTGCAGCGTGCGGCTCTGCCCCTGGGGACGGTGGTCAAAACGCTCGATGCAATTCACCTGGCAAGTGCCCTTCTGTTTCAGGAACGGAGAGGCGGAAAATTGATCTTCGCCACACATGACAAGCAGCAGGCCGTAGCTGCAAAAGCGCTGGGCTTTAAGGTGATTGGTGTCTAAAAGGGTTGACAGCGGTGCGCTCGTTCGGGGAGTGGTTCTTGTGTGTCGTTCTAATTTTTGGACAGGACGGGTTACGAGTCCGGCAGGCTGATGCATTGGATTAGGGCACGTAACCAACCTGACATAACCCGCAAATTATACCTTGACGAGGTATACCGAGATAAGGTATACTTCCAGACGTGCCAATTCAGAGCTTCTCGGACAATGCGACTGAGGAGTTCTTCATTACGGGACAAGCTCGCAAGGGAGTGGGCTGGAAGCAGCTAAGCAAGGTAGTGAAAAGAAAACTCGATATGGTCGACTATGCGCAAGAGTTGCGGGATTTGGCTTCTCCTCCTGGCAATCGGTTGGAAGCGCTGAAGGGCCGGCTAAAGGGTTTCCACAGCATACGAGTCAGTGAGCGGTGGAGGATTGTTTTTAGATGGACTAATGCTGGGCCCGCCGAAGTTCGAGTCGAAGACCATCACTAGAAGGAGGGAAATAAGATGTTTATCGTTAAAAGAGTCCGAACGACGCCGGGTGAAATCCTGAAAGAAGAATTTCTGGCACCACTCAAACTCAGCCAGAAGCAGCTAGCCGATCACCTGGGCTGTGATTTCAAAGTGATCAATCGCATCGTTAACGGCAAGAGTTCCGTGACACCTGAGATGGCTATCCGACTAGCGCATGCTTTCGATACGACTCCAGATTTCTGGCTTAACGCCCAGAAGGCTGTGGACATTTACAAAGCCTACCAAAAGCTACGTAGTCATTTGCCCAAATTAATCGCTGAGCAGAGTGAGTATGGGGCTACCTAGCTGGAGACGGACATTGGTCGTTGCTTCGTCGCTCTGTAAGTCACGAGCCGAACCAAGCAGGAAATTACCGAGGCCAAAACTATCTTTCAGCGCATGAGCCGCCCACCTCAAATCCTACGATCTTCACTGACACCCTAAGCCATAACCTCACGCTGGAAAACAAAAATAGCCAGACGCGTGGAAGTTGGATGGGCGTGCTGTCCAAAAACTCAACCGGATCTTAACTGATTGATTTACTTGCCGTTGCTGCAGCCGTATCATGCCGGTCGATGACCGAACAACTGGCTTGTCTCCGTCCACGAGCAGGTTTGTCAGCCGGGGGATTGAGGTTACGAGGGGATATAATCCCTAGTCCTCAGGTGGGGGATATACCATGGTGAGTGACAGTACCTCCATCCTTGTCGCTCCAGCTGGACAGTTCAGTCCTGAATCGGCTGGATTTCGGCATCCAAATCGTTCTGGGAGTGGTTCTTGTGTGTCGTTCTAATTTTTGGACAGGACGCGATTGAATACACCCGAAAGTGTTAACGATGTGCTGCTATCCAATAGCTCCCCTTTAAAAGCTCTCCGCTTCCCCTCGTCCAACCCATCTGTCCCATCTGCGGCAGAACGCAGCAGCAGTGAGGATAGGGATGCCTTCAAACACTCTTAGGCCAAGGAGATGCTCGTCCCCAGAGATTACAGCCTCCACACGTCCCTCTATTGCCACTTCCAAATCACGGTTATCTGATGGATCTACAGTGATAACCTGAATGGCTCGCCGCGGGTAAACAAGCCTTGCGGGTGCATGAAGCCATTCAAGGATCTGTGCCAGATCCGGATGTTGGGCAATCATTCGGAGCTTCAGATTGGTAAGGACCCTAGTCAGCTCTTCGAGGAGCTGTGGGCTGGTAAGAAGAGAAAATCGTCGCGCTCGGCATGCCCGGAGGATACGGGCCGGTGGCCCTTCCCATCCTATAGCGGAGACCAGAGTGTTGGTGTCCAGAACAACTTTCAAGGAACCCGGACTTTGCGGATCGCTTCCTTGACTACTTCCGGTTTCACTCCAGTCTTGGCTACTGCCGAGTGAATCCGCTCCAGAGCCTCGTGAAATCGACTCTCCGCCATCTGAGCCTCGTGGGATCTGAGGCGCTCGTATTCCTCATAACCCAAGAGCACCGCACGTTCTGAATTCCGTCTCGCAATGATGACCGGCTGCCTCGATGAGGCCACCTCCACGACCAACTTCCCTAGCTTCCGCCGGGCCTCCTCTACAGCCACCACCTTTTCCATAAGTAACGCCCTAAGCTAAAAAACTTATGGTTTGTCAAGCGCTTTTAAGAGGCATGGTGCAGGCATAGTGTGTGAACTACTTGGCACAGTTCGACCAATTCTTGAATTGACTTTTACAGGCTGAAAAACAAAAATGCAAGCTCATTGATGAGCAGCATTCAGGTGACGCCGATCTCAGAGTCAGTGATGTGGCGTTCAGTCCGATGAGCCGAATATTTCGCGTGGGGGTGACCAGGGACTTTCTTAAGCCGGATGCCCCACAGGAGCGTTCAAAGCGCCTGTGGCAGAAACTGGGCTTCGGTGACATTGGATTGCAACTGTTGGGCGAAGCCGAGGGCGTGGAGTGGGAGTTCCTGGCCAACAATGTGGACGTGTTGCGCCCGGAGCAGGTCCGCGAGTACGACGCCTTGATAGTGTTGGCGCCGCGGGTGACAGCGAGGACGCTTGAAGGGGCGGATCGGCTGAAGATCATCGCACGTTTTGGCGTGGGTTACGACAACATCGACGTCGATGCCTGCACCCGGAAGGGAGTGATGCTTACGATTACACCGGACGGGGTCCGCCGTCCGGTGGCAGCTGCGGCAATGACCTTCCTGCTCGCGCTCAGCCATAAACTGCTCGTCAAAGATCAATCCACCCGGGCCGGCCGCTGGGCAGACAGGCTGGACCACATAGGGCAGGGACTCACGGGACGCACCTTGGGTGTCATCGGTGTGGGGAACATCGGACGAGAGGTCTTCAGGCTTGCCGCGCCGTTCGAGATGCGACACATTGGATACGATCCTTATGTGAATCGTGACGCTTTATCAACACTGGACGTTGAACTTGTCGATCTTGAAACGCTGCTGCAAACGGCCGACTACGTCGTCATCTGCTGCCTGCTTGTGCCCGAGACAAGGCGTTTGATCAATGCTGAGCGACTGGCATTGATGAAGCCGACGGCTTACCTGATCAACGTCGCACGCGGCCCGATCGTCGACCAGAAGGCGCTCACTACGGCTCTGCGCGAGCGACGCATCCAAGGAGCTGGGTTGGATGTGTTTGAGGAGGAACCCATTGATCCCAATGATCCACTCTTGAAGCTGGACAATGTTATCGTCACACCGCACGCCATCTGCTGGACGGATGAGTGTTTTCTTGGCATTGGGCGCTACGCTTGCCAAAGCATTCTGGACGTTGCGGCAGGACGAGTTCCACGCAATGTCGTCAACCCCGCTGTCCTGGAGAAATCCGGCCTACGGGCAAACCTATCCCAATACCGCAAGCAAAGGGGAAAACAATGAAAGAGAACCCAGTCAAAAAGATCTTACGTCAAGGGGGCGTGTCGATCGGCACCATGATCTTCGAGTTCGACACGACGGGCATTGCCCGCATTGCAGCCCAAGCCGGAGCGGAGTTCGTCATTTTCGACATGGAGCATACGGGCTGGAGCGAGGAAACGATCCGCAAACTGATCGCCACTACCCCGATTCCCAGGCTGGTTCCCATGGTCCGGATTCCCGCGACGGAATACCACTTTATCGCCCGTGTCCTCGACATCGGCGCCATGGGGATCATGGTTCCCATGGTGGAGAGTGAAGAGCAGGCTCGACGAATCGTGGAGTCCGCGAAATACCCTCCGGCCGGACGCCGAGGAGTCGCATTCGGCGTGGCCCATGATGACTATCAGGTCGGTGACATCGTCGCCACCATGAGGAGTTCCAACCACGAGCAGTTGCTGATCGCACAGATTGAAACCCAGAAAGGTGTCGAAAACGTCGACAGGATCGCCGCCGTTGACGGCATCGACGTGCTCTGGATTGGTCACTTCGACCTGAGCAGCTCTTTAGGTATCCCCGGACAATTCGATCATCCCAACTTTCACCAGGCCGTCGATCGGGTTTTGGAAGCCTGCCGCACCCACGGCAAAATACCCGGCTTCATGGTTTCGGACATCGAGAATGGCAAGACTCTGTTGTCTAAGGGGTTTCGGATTCTTGCCTATGGCGGAGACTTGTGGATCTATCAGCAAGCGTTGTGCGACGCCATCTCAGCACTACGGGGCCTTACAGTAGGGTCGACCTCTACCCAGAGAGAGTAAGGTGTAGTGTAGGTCACTCCTCTTCGCAAGCTTCGCGCACCAGGATGTCGTCAAAAAATATCTCGCGAGACCGATAATTACTGTGGCCGCTCATCGGCAGGTAAAGAAAAGCAGAGGAGAAAGGCAGAACCGGAGTTTTGGAGACGGCGAAGCACTGGTGCCCATCAGCACCGATGGCGAACTGGCTGAGCACCCAGCGGTCAGCCCGCCTCATCGTAGAGAACGATGGGGTCACCGTCGTCGTTGGTCGCGCAGATACCTCCCAAGTCACTCCATAGGATCCTGTTGGCCAGCGGGCCCAGAACGGTATTGCCGCTCTTGTCAAAGATTTCAAACACCAGATTGTTCATCTGTATGTAGTGGTTCGACCCCACGTCTCCCTCGGTGTCTGGTGGTACGATGAAGAAACCCACTTGGTCTGCGTTGTCTTGGTTGCTCGTACCCTCGAAGCTTAGAAGTGCTGCGGGTGTTGCAGCTTCTGCCCCCTGGAGGAGGGGATTTTTGGGGGACGCGGCTTAGATTTTCTTCAGCAGGTCCTGCAGGGTGCGCCAGATCCGGAAGTCCTCTGCCTCCTCACAGATTCGCTTGGCCCAATCTTCCAGATAAGCGCGGTTGAGGTTGGTCCCGTGACGGAGCACAATGGATTCCGCGTCGACCAGGTCCTTTGGCCTGCCTGGAATAATCTTAAGCAGAATTAGGTCTTCGGGGGTCGGTAAATAAGTATCGATCTCAAATAAAGGCCTTTTTTGGCGGCGCTTCAAGACCTGTTCTTCCAAGGGCGTCGAGGCGAGAATACAATCAATCACCACCTGCTCATAGCACATCCGAAATGTTCCGAAGCTGGCAACATCTTGCTGGGCCTGATTGAGATCGACTGTAAAGCCAACTTTTTGGGCTTTAGCAAGCAGTGACGGCACCTCATCCTTGGAGAGCTGAATATCCAGATCCACGTCATAAGTAAACCGCGGTTCGCCGAGGACCCCGACCGCAAGTCCACCGAGGACAAAATACGGAATTTCCGATGATTCCAGTAACTGAATAGTTTTCTGAAATGCGATTTCGAGGGAGGCCATTCCCATGGATCACGATGTCGGAGGCTGGATCAGCTGAGCCAACGATACCGGTTTGGGACGGGGCGTCCGAGGTGTCAGGGACCAGCCAGTCCGGATCAGTTCCTGAAGCCGGGCGCTACTCTCAGAGATAGTCAGTGACTGGAGAGCTTTTTTACGAACCGCCTCTTCCCGCGCCTGATACTGAGTTTCATTTTTAATCATCTGACTCAAGCATAACGAGATTTCATGGCAAAGACCATCGAAAAAAGGCAACCGGCAGCTTCAATAACCTATTGTACATCGTGCCAATGACCATCTTCCGCTTTCAGCCCTGGCGCCGTGGAGCTGCCTACTTTGA
Organism: Acidobacteria bacterium AH-259-L09; assembly: GCA_027717875.1. Next base: position 19,011 of record JALLOL010000016.1, read on the forward strand.
CTTTGATAATGATGGTAAGTTGGACGTTGTCATCAATAGTTTAGATGGCCAGCCCGTGCTCCTTCACAACGAGTTGAAAAACGAGAACCATTACGCCAGCGGTGGATCTCTCTGACACCAATGAAGGGCTGAGGATTACG
>JALLOL010000160.1 GCA_027717875.1 Acidobacteria bacterium AH-259-L09
CTATTTCTGATTGTCAGCTGTCAGTTGTCAGCTGTCAGTTGATCGGCAGCAGCAGCACTTCATCCTGGGGCGGTGTCGTCACTTCCGGGCCTCGCTCGGACACATAAATGTTGATCTCACTGCGCACCCCGAATTCTCCCGTCAGATAGATTCCCGGTTCGATGGTACAAGCGACGCCGGGGATCACGAGACGGGTATCATGAGTTTCCAAATTGTCGAAATGAACCCCATTGCCGTGCACCTCTTGCCCGAGATTGTGTCCGCTTCGATGGACAAAGAATTTTTCGTAGCCTGCTTGGCGGATAATCTCCCGAACCGCGTCATCCACCTCCCAACCTTGTGGGGGATTCCTGGCCTCAAACCGTTGACGCAAAAAATCCACCCCTCGATCTCGAGCCCGGCAGACGATTTTGAAAATCTCACCAATCTTGTCAGGTAGTGGCTCACCCAGAAATGCTGTCCAGGTAATGTCAGCATACACACTGTCTTGGTCTTGGGTTTTGGCCCACAAGTCGATTAAAAGGAAGTCGCCTTTGCAAATTCTTGAGTGCTCTTGTTGGGTAGGCAGATAATGCGGGTTAGCGCTGTTTGCATTCACAGCGACGATAGGAGGGTGGTCGGTCAATAAGCCCTCCTCTTGGAAACGATCCGAGATGAAGCACTGGATGGCGAACTCGCTCGTCTCGCCGTGAGAGCAAACTTCGGCCGCAGCCTTTTCAAAGGTGGCCTTAGCGATGGAGGTGAGAGCCAGGGCCGTAGCACGGTGTTGCTCAACCTGCGTGGGAGTCCACACGGCTTCAAAGCGTTGCATAAGATCCCCCGAAGAGATGACTTTAGTGCCGCACGAACGAATCAGATCAACCGTGCCGGCGTCCACACGCGAAATGTAGGGGATGGCGTTTTTGTCTGAATGTTGCATGGCCACAGCTGAAACACCTCGTAGAAGGGCCTTTACTCCGGCCTGCAACTGCTCCCACTCCAGATAGACTTCTTTGCCGCCCGGCAGGTGGTCTAAGACAGTGGACTCAATTCTGTGAACCAGCTTTTTGGGTTCGCCCTTTGCAGGAACCAGATAAAACCAGCGCCGGGTTGCAAACTGCTGTGGCTTAAACTGGAGAATCCGGCCGGCAATCGGATCCACATTTTGGAAGCCGTAAAATAGCCAGACAGGGATATGAAACTCTCTTAGCGCTTCCTGGATGTTAGCAATCAGTTCCTTTTTTTCACCCACTACGACACCTGTCGGTAACTCTCTACAATCGTTCGCCGGACTGTATCGGCGAGAGTTTGTAGGTCAAGGTCTTTGTACTGCTCAAATTCGATCGGAGGATGGATGATCATGTGCAAGGTTCCCGGAGAGATGAGCACTGAGCCACGGGCCAAGCGGCGATGGGCCCCAATAATGGTGACTGGGACGATAGGTGCGCAGGCGTACCGAGCCAACAGCAGACTTCCTCGCTTAAAAGGAGCAACTCGCTCGCCCCAGGTTCGCATCCCTTCCGGGTAAATCACAAACGATATTCCGGCCTCGATTTTTTCTTTAGCAGTTCGAAAAGCCCGTAAGGTCTGCCGGTGCTTTTGACGGTCAACGGGAATATTGCCGGAACGCCGGAGGTGCCAGCCTAGAAAGGGCCAGCCAAACAACGAGGTTTTGGCGGTGAACCGAAACTGAAAAGGAAGACAGGCCAGGAAAGCCCAGTGGTCGAATATACTGAGATGATTGGCTGCAAAGATATACCCTCTGTCAGGATCCAGCCTTTCCAAGCCTTGAATCTCTACTTTCACTTGAGAGATAAACAAGATGAAACGGCTCCAAGATCGGGCGCACCAGTGCTGTAGCCCTCCTGTCTCATCCACCAGAGAAAAAGCCACACTGAGGACGGCCATTTTAGCGGTCCACAAGAGGATGAGAGGAACACGCCAGATGGCATTGACCTTGACCATAAAAGACGTGTTCAAACCTTGCTCCAAGCCCCATGCTAAAGCAGGCGGAGGAAGGGGGTCAAGCCCGCCCGCGCCCCAACGTGCTAAGATACCCCCAGGTGGCAGCAAAGCTTTATCTCGTCGACGGCATGTCCCACATCTATCGTGCTTACCACGCCATTCAGGGTCTTACTAACACAAAGGGCCTTCCCACCAATGCTGTTTATGGCTTCACCAATATGCTGCGCAAACTGATCCAGGAGGAAAACCCTGCTTATTTGGGAGTGGCTATTGATCTGTCTACCCCTACTGTGCGCCACGAACAGTATGCAGATTACAAGGCCACTCGTCGTCCCACACCGGAAGATCTGCTTGAACAGCTCCCCTATGTTTTGCGTGTCTGCGACGTGTTACGTGTGCCCGTGCTCTCCTATGAAAGATACGAGGCGGACGATGTCATCGGAACGATTGCACGCAAAGCGGTCAATAGTGGTCTGAAAGTGGTCATAGTCACCATTGACAAGGACATGTTTCAGCTGGTCAACGCTGGTGTCACGGTTCTTGATACGCGGACCATGACTCGCTTTGATCCCCGGAAAGTCGAGGAGAAGTTTGGAGTGCCTCCTGAAAAAGTCACTGACGTTCTCAGCCTTGTAGGGGATTCCTCAGACAACATACGCGGAGCTCCGGGGATTGGCGAAAAAGGGGCCCGGCAGCTCATAGGGGAATATGGGAGCCTGGATAAGCTCCTAGCTTGTCGTGACGAGGTCGCACGGAAGACTTACCGAGAGAGTTTGCAGCAAAATGAGGCTCTCATTCAGCAGAGCCTTCAGCTCGTGACCATTCATGATGATTTGCCCTTGGAGCTGAATCTCGAGGAGCTGAAGATGTCTGAACCTGACCGCGAAGCTGCCCGAGAGCTGTTTAGCGAATTGGAATTCACCAGTCTTCTCGAGGAGTTCCTTCCCACCCGAGCAAGCACGGAAGTCAAGTACGAGAAGGTTGAGAGTCTTGAAGAACTGCAAGCTCTGGCTCGGCGAATAAAGGGCAAAAGAGCCGCGCTCGCCTTGTTGTATCCTGCGGGTAGTTATCTGCAAGAAGGACTGCAAGCCGTTTCCGTAAGTGATGAGGTGCACAGAGGCTGGTATCTCTCCCGGGACTTCCTGGAAAAGGCATCACCTGAGGTGAGCAAGCTGCTCAGCCAACCGCAACAGTGGTTCATCCACGATCTCAAGCCGCTTTACTCCTTTGCTAAGGGTCACGGTTGGGCGTTGCAGGGGGATTTTCAGGACACGATGTTGATGGCCTACCTGGTCAATCCCAATCAAAATGATTTTTCTCTGCAAAAGTTAAGCCTCGAGTACCTCCAGTATAAGGTCCAAAAGAGCAACGGTGAGGAGGGTAGGCTTTTTGGTGCAGAGCTTGTAGGCATGTTGTGTGAGTGGGCCGACATTACCCTGCAGCTGTCGGATATCTTGCATCCCCAGCTTCAGCAGAAAAATTTGACGAAGCTGCTGAACGAGATCGAAATTCCTCTGGTTCAGGTGTTGGCTCGCATGGAAGAGCACGGCGTCAAGTTGGACTGTCATTTGCTCAAGCAAATGTCACAAGAGGCGCAGGTGGAGATCGGACGGTTAACTAAAGAGATTTACCAGGTTGCCGGCCAGGAGTTCAATATCAATTCGCCCCGCCAGCTCTCGACGGTTTTGTTCGAAAAACTCAATCTACCGGTAGCCAAGAAAACGCGTAAAGCCGGCCACTACGCCACCGGCGTGGAGGTTCTGGAGGAGCTGGAGGGGAGCTACGAGATTGCGCGTCTGATTCTCGATTACCGAGAGCTTACCAAGTTGAAAAATACTTATCTGGATGCTCTGCCCAAGTTGGTGAACCCTCGCACCGGACGCATCCACACTTCCTACAATCAGATGGTAGCTGCCACGGGAAGACTCTCCTCCAGCAACCCGAATCTTCAAAACATCCCTATCAAGAGCGAGTGGGGAAGAGAGATACGCCGGGCCTTTATTGCAGAGTCAGGATACCAGATTCTGGCCGCGGATTATTCTCAGATCGAGCTGCGTGTCATGGCCCATCTTTCACAAGATCCCGTTTTGGTAGAGGCTTTTCTGAAGGGAGAAGATATTCACGAACGGACCGCCCGTGAGGTTTTCGGGATGAATGCCATGATGAACCCCCAGGAGTTCCGGCGTCATGCCAAGGTAATCAACTTTGGGATCATGTATGGTCTGAGTGCCTTTGGTCTGGCACAGAGCCTGAAGATCGACCGTAAACATGCTCAGCAGTTTATCGATCATTACTTCAGAAAGTACGAGGGAGTGAAAAATTGGATAGATCATACCCTGGCGGAGGTTTATGAAAAAGGATACGTGACGACCCTTTTTGGCCGCATCCGACAAATCCCTGAAATCCGAAGCAAAAATTCGAATCTGAGGAATTTCGGCGACCGGACGGCGATCAACGCTCCCATTCAAGGGACGGCGGCCGATCTCATTAAAAAAGCCATGGTCTCCATTGATCGGGAAATGTTGCAGCGAGAGCTCAAGAGCAAACTGCTCATGCAGGTCCACGATGAACTCGTTTTCGAAGTGGAAAATGCAGAAGTTGAAGAAATGAGAAGAATGGTCAAGGAGCACATGGAAGGGGTGGCCAAACTAAGAGTCCCACTTCAGGTCGACCTGGCCGTGGGTCCATCCTGGTTTGACGCGAAGTAGGAGAGCAGACGATATTTTGGAACAAAGGGTCCCATTGCGTCGTTTTAAAATGGGAGGAAGAGATTAGTAACTCGTGAATTCGTGCTTTCGTCAATTTGTGCTCTCGCGCTATCGTGCACTGGTGCTGTCGTGCAGTGGCTCATTACGACGGCACCACAGCACTACAGCACCACAGCACCCCAGCACTAACCTCAGATCATGACTGATATAGCACTTTCACAGCCAATTTCCTCAATCGGGGATAACGCACTCATTTCGGCCTATCTGCAAGGAAACGAAGACGCTTTTGAGGTCTTGGTAAGCCGCTATCAAAACAAACTGGTCAATTATCTGAACACGCTGATTCACGATTACGACATGGCAGTTGATTTGTCACAAGAGGCCTTTATCCGGGTCTACCAAAACGCCAACCGCTACCAAGGGCAGTACCAATTTTCAACCTGGCTGTATCGGATTGCCACCAATCTGGCCATCGACGAAATGAGACGCCGCCAGCGAAAAGGTCGCTTCTTCCTCTACAACGTCATGAGTTGGTTTCATGGGGAGGACAAAACGTTTGCTTTACCTGATCTCCGCCATTCTCCGGAGAAAAACTTGGATCAAAAAGAGAAATTAAGGCGGCTTCAAAAGGCCATCGCTTCACTTCCCGAAAACTATCGACTGGCTTTTATCCTAAAGGAGGTTCAGGAGCTTTCCTATGAGGAGACGAGCAAGATTCTCCGTATTTCACTGGGCACGGTAAAATCACGCGTGCATCGCGCCAAGATGTTGCTCAGGGATAAGCTATGGGGGCTTCTATGAACTGTAAAGAGCTGGAAAGATTAGTTGTCGAAGATATTAGGGCAGTCAACGATGTCGAAGTGCAAGACCACATTGGCCGCTGCGACAAATGTGAGAAGCTCGGTAGAGAATTCCTTTCCATGGAGGGGCTGAGTAGTCGGCTTCGAGACGAGGTCGAAGCACCAGACGATTTCTCTGCCAGGGTTTGTGAAAGGCTGACCAAGGGTGCCGGCTGGTGGGTGTTCCGAAGACCTGTGGTTGCTTTGTGCGTAGTGCTGGGAGCGGCAGTGCTCGTCCTTTGGGCGACAGAAGTTCAAGTGGGTTCTTCTGCGGAAAAGACGGTTCTCAATTCCCGACAGATAGTTGAAGAGAGCGAGTTCTTACCGAGAGCATTCGTGAATGAGCCGGGATTGCGAGAGGCTGATGTAAGGGATCCTTATGTGGAGGTGATTTTGAGGGCTCCCGCAGAGCCGGAATATATCCTGCGACTGCCCTCCCGAATCGAGATCCACAGAACTGACTTACACCACGATTTTTATCTGAACCATGTTAGCTATTGAGC
>JALLOL010000161.1 GCA_027717875.1 Acidobacteria bacterium AH-259-L09
TTCACGACCCTGAACGTGAAGGGCCAGATGCTGACGATTGGGCGAGAAGCGCGCGTGTTTAAACCAGCGTTTCTCTTTTGTCACCGGCTGGCTCCCTCCGCGGCGATCCACCCAGACCAGAGTGCGTTCGATCTCATGGCTGCCCGCGATACAGACAAGGGATCCAAGACGGGAAAAGCTGAACTGCGCGGCGCCCGTAGGATTACCTGCATCCCTAACGCCCTCGACAATCGGAACGGGGCCACCCGTTACCTCCAGACTTCCCAGATCAAACGGCACTGCCAGCAGTGTTCCCGCCTGCGCGTAGACCAAGTGGCCCGTGGGGACGTAACGGGCATCTCTACCTCCTGGGCTCAGGACCTTCTGCTCGCCCGTCTCCAGCCACTGCACCACGATTTGCGCATCATCCCAAGTCCCACCGCCGGACCTAAGCGTGAAGAGTATGGCCTTTCTGCCGGGCAGGATCTGCGGTCCATGGGCCGATTCGTCCTTCGTGGAGTCCACGCTGATTAGGAGCTCTTTCGTGCCACCGGTGGAGGAGACCTGAAAGATGCCCTCTGGACCCTGTCCGAAGACCATGGTGTCGTTGGGTTCCCAGCTCGCGCCGTAGGGATTTCGAGCGTCGCACAGGGTCACCGGTGCCCCGCCGCTGATCGAAACTTTCTTCAGCTGGCCGTCCGCATAAAACCCCACCCATTGCCCGTCGGGCGAGAAAAATGGACTTCTAGCGTTGCTTTCGGTGCCGCGGATGGGCGTGGCCTCCAGCTGATCCAAGCCACGCAGGTAAAGCTGGTTGTTGGCGGCGTAGACAAGATGTTTGCCCTCGGGCGAGAAAGCCACCTGATGACGACCTGGACCTGTCAGTTGCTGGGTCGGCGGCAGCACCATCTCGAAGCGCGTAATGGATCGCGGCTCCGGACGCGTCAAACTCCAGATCGCGACTGTCGCTATAAGGGCTATCGCTGCGGCAAAGCTCCACGGAATCGCCAGCTTCCATGGGGCAGGCTGGACTGCACTGATCACGCCAATCGGCGAGACTGCTGCAGGTTCGCTCAGGGCCTCCTCGATCTCGATCCGCGCATCCCAAATATCTCGAAGGCGAAGGTTGGAATCTTTTTTTAGACATCGTCGAAGCAAGGCTGGAATGTTCCAGGGGGTGTTCTCAGGCAGGGCGCTCCAATCGGGCTCTTTATGAACAATCGCTCCGATGATGTCGGTTACCGTCTCCCCACCAAACACCTGACGACCCACCAGGCACTCATAAAGCACACAGCCAAAGGCCCACATGTCCGCCCGCTTGTCGACCGTTTTCCCCCGGGCTTGTTCCGGACTCATGTAGGCTGCCGTGCCAAGTATCACACCCGAACGGGTCATCTCCTCGGTTAAGGTCGGCGAGTGGGAAATGTCGGCAGGAGGAGCCTCGCCCTCCAACGCCTTGGCCAGACCAAAGTCCAGCACCTTCACCTTTCCCTGTGGCGTGATCTTCACGTTGGCCGGCTTCAGGTCTCTGTGGATGACTCCTTTCTCGTGAGCGGCTTCCACTCCTTCGGCAATCTGACGGCAGACTTGCAGAGCCTCTTCGACAGGCACTGGGCCTGTGGTCAATCGCTCCGCCAGCGTTTCACCTTCCACCAACTCCAGAACAAGAAAATGAAGGCCATCCGCGTGCTCGAAGCTGTAAATCGCTGCGATGTTGGGGTGGTTGAGCGATGCCAGGAGCTTGGCTTCTCTCTCAAAGCGGGCCAGTCGCTGCGGGTCATGGGCGAATAGATCAGGCAGAACTTTAATGGCCACCTCACGGCCCAGACTGGTGTCCTCAGCCCGGTACACTTCTCCCATGCCGCCTTCGCCGAGCTTTTCCAGAATTTTGTAGTGGGAGATGGTCTTGCCGATCAATGCCTACCTCCATTACACGGGGGCGTTTGTACAGCAGATCTTAAATCTTCGTGTCTTGAAGTGCAATGTCAATTAGAAACCTCTAAGAAACCTCTGGCCATCGGGTGCAAATCTTTCTCCGACACGCCGCCAGGCGTCTCGAAGATTGAGTTGGCCAGCGACTTCAAGCTTTAGCGCGGATGTTCACCCAGGTGTGTACGTGCGGCGCTCCGCGAAAGTACCACACCATGGTCGGACTATCCAGTTGCCACACGTCCCATACGCCGTCGTTACCCAGGTCGAGGTTCTTGAAAAAGGACATAGTCAGTGCTTCAACACCACCATTCGCCTGAATATATTTCATTGCTTCATCGCAATCCCGCTTACGGAAGGGAAGCAACAAGTCGGCGAGCACTTTTTCCACCAGCTCTTTTTGGTCCGGCGTCATCTCGGAAACCGGAAGACCGGGCCGAAGCTCACCTGGCTTCTTTAGCGCAACAGTGGCAGTCCCCTGCTCTGCCCGCGGATCTCCAAGTAGGGCCATCTTCCGCTGCTTACCGCTGAGCGCCTGGAACACCTCGTTGGCACGTTTGGCTTGATACCAGTAAACATTCCCGGGATGGTCGGGCTTCTCGTTGAACCCTTGTGAGGCGTGCCCGTAGAAGATGGGACCGCCGAAAGCCGCACCTTCAACCGAGTCCCCATCGCAGCGCATGGTGCAGTGCCGTCCTGTGATCACAAACTCAAAACCGCCACTTCCCGGCTCACCGAACAGGGCAATAGAGTAATTGCCGAGTCCACCTGCGTCTTCCTCGATGTGGTAGAAGACCTTGTCCACAAACTCGGGGTTGTGCAGGCCGGCGAATATTTCCTTGATCATCGCTTGTTGATCGCGCCTAAAAAATTCTCCAATCTTCACCGGTGTGATGTGCCAATTGTTGTCCACCTTGGAGCGCAGCCGATGCTCGAATGGGAAAGCTACGGTCCGTTTTTGTTGAGGTGACAAACTCCCATAAAGGTGGGCTACCAGAGTTTCTGAGGATCCACTGGACTTCAGCACAGCGGCCCCGCCTGCAGCAGCTGCGCCTGCAACGGCCACACTCCCTAAGACAGCAGTCTTCAGAAAGTGTCTCCTGTTAATCGCATCACAATCTGGACATCCCATGATCCCCTCCTTTCCTAGGGGGTTATTGCATGATCTGCCTTTCCAGTCAAGGAGGGTGGACAGCGCATTTCACTGGAAACGGTCAATGGAGACATTGAGATCCGGAAGCTGAGACCTTTACGATAGATAATTGAACCATGTTGCATTCCTGTTCGTCTAGATCAAGTGAGTTTGAGAGGGAGAAAATGGTTATGGCCCGGCAGATGAAAAGACTCAAGAAATCGAAAAGAGAACAATTATTCGACATCATCCTTGACAGCTTAAACGAGATGCCTGATTTGCTGCGTCAGGTCTTTGTACTCAGCCACTACCATGGTAATTCCTCGGCTGAAATCGCGACGAAGTTTGGTGTGAGAGAGGAGGACGTCCCTTTTCTACTCAAGCGCGCAAACAGACTTCTTCACCAGAAGCTCAATCGCTTCCGGTCGCCGGCCAAGAGAACACCAACAGGCTGATCGATCTATCCTTTTGTCTCAACTGGACAGGAACAATTTAGTTTTTATTTTTGCAGAGAAAGAAGAGTGTGATTTTGCGGCAGGATTCGATCCGGCGCCTGATCATCACGGATGCAATCACTGGCGTCAGAGCCCCCCATAGGGTCAAGAGCCACTTCCTCCAATAGGATCTGGTCTGCTCCATCCTGGGAGCTTTCAGCTCTTCCAAGTAATCCGGTGGGCCTGAGCGGCCACGAGCTCCCGCTGCCTACATCGTAATGGGAGAACGTTAGGCAGGCACGCTACAGAGCTGAAATGAAAGGAAGCTACAACATCAGTTATGGCGAAGCTCGGTCTCAAAAGGTATCGTGCCTCCTAAACGATTAATGTAACGATCAGGGTCCTTCTGAAATTCTTCCCGGCAGTATGGACAACGGCAAAAGTGGAATTCCTGCCCCGCCCAATTCAATTTGGCGGAGCGCTCCAGTGGCTTTTCACCTAAGCAGGTTGGGCATACGATCACATCCTCTGTTTCCTGGAGGTGTTTCTGGGGGTCCGTAATGAACAGTTCAACACAACCCTGGCAACAAAAACAGTATTCTTCTCCTTCATGGCGGTAAAAGGTCGCCTTATCTTTGCTGATCCCTAGCCTTACCAGGGAACAACCACAGGTACGGCAAACAAGTGTTTTCATTTCTTAATCTCCTAATTACGGCAAGGAACTTTTCATGACTCTTTCATAGAACTTTTGACACTACCGTATGTTCAAGTTTTTCAAGTCGTCTCGTAATAGAAATCACATTTCTTCTAGATGTTTGCACCAGACCTGTCAAGTCTGCTCGGGAGGGATTATTATCCTCATATCTTTTGTGATCATCTTTTCGCCACAAGGGAGACGAATCATGCCGAAAAGCTTTGACCTCGTCGTGATCGGAACTGGATCGGCCGGTGCCGGAGTGGCCGGTCGGTGCCGAGATTCAGGCTGGAACGTAGCCATCATCGATTCCCGTCCGTATGGCGGAACCTGCGCCCTGCGCGGATGTGACCCAAAGAAAGTGCTTGTCGGCGCCACCGAGGCGCTGGATTGGGTGCACCGTCTGCAGGGCAAGGGCATCCAGGCCACCGGAGGCGAGATCAACTGGTCGGAACTGATGCGCTTCAAGCGCACCTTCACCGAGCCGGTTCCCGAAAGTAATGAGAAATGGCTCACCCAGGCGGGTATCGAGACGTTCCATGGCCAGGCCCGTTTTATAGGTCCGACGGCGGTCCAAGTTGGGGACGACATCCTGGAGAGCAAGTACGTCCACATTGCCACGGGGGCAAAGCCAAAGGACCTCAAGATTCCGGGCCGTGAGCACATCATCACCAGCACCGAGTTCCTCGAGCTCGAAAAACTGCCTTCCAGGATCCTCTTCGTGGGCGGGGGATACATTTCCTTCGAGTTCGCTCATGTCTCTGCGCGAGCCGGCGCCCAGGTCACGTTACTTCACCGCAGTGCGCGTCCCTTGGGCAGCTTCGATCCCGACCTGGTCGCCATGCTGGTTGAGAGGACGCGCAAACTCGGGGTCGATGTGCAGCTTGAAGCGGAAGTTTGTAGGATCGAGAGTTCCGGGAATGGGCTTACCGTCCAGGCCTCCACCTCGGGCGGGAGCCGCTCCTTGGAGACTGACCTGGTGGTGCACGGTGCCGGCCGCGTTCCCGATATCGACGATCTCGGCCTGACGGAGGCCGGTGTTGAGCACTACGGGCGGGGCGTGAAGGTGAACGAATTCTTGCAGAGCGTTTCAAATCCTGCCGTCTACGCAGCGGGGGATTGCGCTGCGACCGACGGCCCGCCCCTGACGCCGGTGGGCGGCCACGAGGGAGGCATCGTGGCGGCAAACCTGCTGGAGGGCAACCACCGTAAGGTATCCTATCCCCCCATTCCCAGCCTAGTCTTCACCGTTCCTCCGCTGGCCTCTGTAGGCCTTCAGGAATCAGAGGCCCAGGAGCAGGAGCTGAAATTTGAGACACACTTCCAAAGGACAGGCTCATGGTACTCTTCGGCGCGGGTGGGCGAGGAATACTCCGCCTATAAGGTGCTGGTTGAGGAAGGAAACGGACGTGTTCTAGGAGCCCATCTACTGGGTCCCAACGCAGAGGAGATGATCAATTTATTCACGATGGCCATCGCTGCTGGTTTGAAATCCAAAGACATCAAAGGGATGATCTTTGGATATCCGACCTTCGCCTCCGACATAAGTTACATGGTCTAGATTACCTGCTAGCAGTCTGTCGGACTTGATTCTCCTATTTTGAGTTTCCGGCCATGGATTCCAACTCCTGGCTGCAAACAAGGTGGGGATTTTCTATATGCCTTTGCTAATCTGGCCTTAGGACAGATAACTCTGGCCCACTGGGCTCAGTAGGCCCCGATCATGTCCTGTCGATGGCACCACAATTTGTGGATTCGCTTCAAATTCCAGGCCATACTGACAAGATTCCATTCCCCGTCAACCGCTTCGATCCCTCTGAG
>JALLOL010000162.1 GCA_027717875.1 Acidobacteria bacterium AH-259-L09
CCATGCCTATTCCCCAGCGTTCACGGAGAATACGCTCGAAGCGGGGAAGAAGAATGAGGTCAAAAGTCTGCTGCTTGTCCGGAAACATCTTCAGGATGGCCTTCTCAGTATTTCGTACGAGTTGCCGAGCCTCGTCAAGCGTCAATTTGGTGTCCTGGTAGAGAACACTGGTGGTCAGATCAACCAGAAATCGCAATCGGCGAATTTTCTTCTTTTCCTCTTGGATGAGATGTTCCCGGTCATCGACTGTCATGGGTCTTACACTCTAACATCAAGAGGTTAGAGAGTGAATTTCTAATTGACAGCTGACAACACAACAGACAACGGACAACAAACCGAGCCAGGAGCCAGGAGTCAGGAGCCAGGAATCCAGAATCCAGAATCCAGAATTCAGAATTCAGAAGCCAGAAGATTCATTAACACATCTCAGCCATATCAGAGCTGAGGCCCAATAGCTCACAGCTCAAAAGCTCAATAGCTTGAAACGCGGAACCTTCAACCTTCAACTTTCAACCATTCTGAATTCTGAATTCTGAATTCTGAATTCTGGCTCCTGACTCCTGAGCTCCTGGCTCGGACCCTTGACAATTCACCTTTGTTTCACCATAATTGAGTTCCAGCAGGGTTTCATGCCACTTACCAAGAGACAGAAAGAGATTCTGAATTACCTGAGAGATTTTCTGCAGCGGCACGGATACTCACCTACCTTGGAAGAAATCGCACGTCACTTCGGTTTGGCGTCCCTAAACGGGGTTTTCAAGCATCTGAAAGCCTTGGAAGAGAGGGGTTTCATTCGCCGTCTGTCTAATCAGGCACGCTCCATCCAGCTGGTCAATGCGGAAGTCGCTTCACGCAGCACTCTCCCACTTCTGGGATACGTCACAGCAGGTCAGCCCGTGGAGGCAGTAGTCAACGCCGAAGAGATTTCTGTGCCGGAGAGTTTTCTCACCCGTGGTCACAACTACGTGCTGCGGGTGCGCGGCAATTCCATGATTGATGAACACATCCAAGATGGCGACTACGTGGTGGTTGAGCAGCAAGAGGATGCCCGCAATGGTGAAATGGTGATTGCTCTGATCGATGGAGAAAACGCCACGCTGAAGAAGTTTTATCGGGAAGCTGGAAAGGTCCGCCTTCAACCTGCCAACCCTGCCCTTGACCCCATTTACGTGAGCGAGGACCGGGTGAAGATTCAGGGGGTAGTGGTCGGCATCATGAGAAAGTATTGAAAAGAGAGTAGGAAACTCAACAATTCGCTCCCGGAGACAACAGTTTGCAGGTAACGAACACCCACTGTATCTAGCCTATCTAGCCTAAGCCGTTGATAATTAATTACTTGCTAAAATGCACAAAGAGTATGTAAAGTGGAACGAACTGAGAATTTTCGCGACCTCTGGAAAAGTAACCAACAGGTTTTCCACTGGTTTTCCACAGGATCAGTGGAAGCTTCGGCCTGCGGGCTGGCGAAGGACCTCAAATTCGGATCGACTCGCGGTCTTCTTCTTCCGTCGTCTCCAGTTCGACCCTCACTCTTTGCTTTTGCTTGTTGCGCACGATTCCCAGCTCAAGAGATCCGGACTTTAAATGACGTCTGAGATCGCCCAGAGTTTCCACTTGTTCACCGTCAACTGAAATGATCACATCACCTGCCTTGAGTCCAGCACGTTCGCCAGGACTATCCTTGACAACCTCCATTACCAGCACCCCCTTTTTTTCAGGAACACCCAGAGTCTCAGCCAACTGCTCAGAGATTGCTTGCCCTTTGATTCCTAACTGGGGCCGATCTGAAAAGAAAAAGCGGGGGTGGTCTGGGTCGAAATGAAAGCGAAAGTCACCAAAATCCAGCTCGGGCACAGAAGGAATTTCAATTCGGTATCGACGCGAAAAACGGTTCCCCATTCGGGACTTCCGCTCCGCGATGGTGACCGTTCTGGCGATCCTTTGACCGTCTCGAATGACGACCAGTTCCACCTGCCGTCCAGGGGGAGTCTCAGCGACTAGTCGCCTAAACTGTCGCACACTGATGACGGGAAAGTTCGCAAATTCTACGATGACATCCCCTTTTTGCAAATCGCCATCCGCCGCCGGACTTCCCTCCTGGACTCTTTCCACGAAGACACCTGCTTCCTTGGGCAAATCCAAATTGGGCACGTCCTTTAGGGTGACGTCACGAATTTGCACCCCAAGGTAACTGGCGTTGGCTCCAATGATGTGGATCTCCTCCTGGGAGAAAGCGTAGGGAGAAATTCCTCCCATCAGAATCGTTATGACAAGGAACAACGTTTGCTTCATAGATTCACCTCACTCGTTTCCTACCTCATTTACACGTTTCAACGGCAAGGCCGTTCCCGAATATTTGAAGCTCTTTTGGTTGAACAATAAGAGAGGGCAGTCAATCAGAAGTTTGATAAGATCGAGTGGACTTTGCCGGACTTAAAATAAATCTGCAACTTTTGAATTAGCGCCCAATCATAGTGAGAGAAAAGCGAATCAACGGGAAGAATCCTCAGACTTTTTCCATCTCTGGAGAGGAGCTGGACGATGCGGTTTCCAGGGCCAAGAAAGGCAGTGTTCAAGCATTTCAAAAATTGTATGAGCACTATGGCCGCAAGATACTAAATTATATCTATCGCATGACCGGTTCGCGCGAAGAGGCGGAAGATTTGACTCAAGACACCTTCATTTTGGCGTACACGAATTTAAGCTCTCTCAAGGAAAACATTAAGTTTCAAAGCTGGCTTTTCCGCATTGCTCAAAACAACGTCTATCAGAAGTATCGCGGTAAGAGACCCCCGATGGATTCGATCCAACAAGAAGAGACGCCTGAACTCTCTGACGTACAGAAGCTTGCCACCCCACAGATCAGTCCCGAGGATCGCGTCTTGTCCAAGGAACTGGAACAGGTTATCGAGCAGGTTATCAGCCAACTACCCGATAAGTACAAGGAAGTTTTTGTCCTCTCGGCCATACACAAGTTGAGCTACAAAGAAATCAGCGAGATCGTCGGTCGCTCGCTGGCCTCTGTGAAGTCAGACATCCACCGTGCTCGGGTGGAAGTCAGGGATAAAATTAAGACATATCTGGGGGAGAACTATGGAATGTCAAACTTGTTCTGAGTCCTTGACAGCCGTCATGGACAGGGAATTGAATGGTGACCAAGAAAAAGAACTGAAAACCCACCTCAGTCAATGCAGCCAATGTGATCAGGAATATCAATCTCTCCTTTACTCCTATGAACTTATAGACCGAATTCCAGTCTTAGAACTGAATCCCACTTCATGGGGAAAGATCCGCGCTGAGATCATTAATTTACCGACCCAAGACTGGGGCTGGATTTTCGGCCTTCGAACCTTTTCCCCTATTCGCTGGATCCCGGTTACAGCTGGAGCATTGGGTTTGGTTTTTCTTTCTCTTTTCTTTCTAAATCAGTCTGACGCGGAAAAGGAGCGGTCATTTCATACTTTTCTCCAGGTGCGAGAACAAATGGAACTCCAGCATGTAAATGTCTTTGACGAGAGCTGGGGCGGAGTGATGGAACCACTTCATCCGAATCCTTTCGCTCTTCACGATCACACTACTCAAGGAAATCCTTTTACGCTGGAGTAGTCTCTATGCCAAATCTTTTCGCTTTAGTCTTTCTTCTTTTATACCCTCAGACAACAACTAAGACCGAGCAAGAAAACTGGGAGCGAATTCGGAGCATCGCGGAAGCGCAGCATGAGATCGTCATGCTGCTCATCAAAAAGAACCAGTTCGATAAAGTATTGGAGACCTCCAAGAAAATCTTCTCCTTGAACTTTCCCTACCATCAGGAGCATCTTTTTGTAAAAGAGGGACAAATCGTTGCCGATGCCCTGATCCACCACAAGCAGTACCAATTGGCGCACGATGTGCTGGACGCGGCTCTCAAGGCCGTCATCTCCAGCAAGTCTAAGGCCTCTCTGTACAAAGAAAAAGCCTATCTCTGCACGAAGGAAGGAGAAGACGACGAGGCTATGAAGCTCTTTGAGAAGGCTCTCGAATTGGAAAAGTTCTCGCCTTGACGGTCGACTCCCCGCTGTGTCTAAATGAATTTTCGCGCAAGCGATCTCGCTTATTCAGCCAGAGCGACTGGAATGTGTTATGAAGACCATAGAAAAAGAGAAGGCTTCCCAGCACGCCTCTGAGCGACAAGAACAATTCACCACCGTTTCCGGTGAGGTAATCAAACATTTATACACACCAGAGGATTTATCAGGACTTGATTACGAGCGAGATCTGGGCGATCCGGGTGAGTTTCCTTATACTCGTGGTGCCCATCCTACCATGTACCGAGGAAAGCTCTGGACCATGCGTCAGTTCTCGGGTTATGGAACGCCGCAAGCAACTAATCGCCGTTTCAAGTTTCTACTCGAGCAAGGCCAAACGGGCCTTTCCGTCGCCTTTGATTTACCTACGTTGATGGGGGTCGACTCAGATGGCCCTCTTGCCGAAGGGGAAGTCGGTAAATGTGGCGTTGCGGTCGACTCCTTGGAAGACATGGAGATCCTCTTCCATGGCATTCCCCTCGATCAGGTAACGACTTCCATGACCATCAACGCACCGGCTGCCGTGCTGCTGGCGATGTACGTGGTGGTCGCAGAGAAACAAGGCGTCGATCCTGCTGAAATCAGCGGCACTGTTCAGAACGACATCTTGAAGGAATTCATCGCTCAAAAAGAGTGGATTTATCCTCCCGAGCCGTCAATGCGTCTGGTGGTGGACTCGATCCAGTTTTGTACCGAGCATCTTCCCCGCTACAACAGTATCTCCATTAGCGGCTATCACATCCGAGAGGCAGGCTCGACGGCACTTCAGGAATTAGCATTCACTCTGCGCGACGGGATTGAATATGTACAGTGGTGCCGTCGAGCGGGAATGGCCGTGGATGATTTCGCACCGCGATTGTCATTCTTCTTTAACTCCCACAACGACTTTTTCGAAGAGATTGCCAAGTTCAGAGCGGCGCGTCGCCTTTGGGCTTATGTGATGCGCGACCACTTTGGAGCCAAGAGCGAGCGCTCCTGGATGTGCCGATTTCACACCCAAACCGCCGGCTGCAGCCTCACAGCTCAACAGCCCCTTAACAACATCGTTCGAAGCGCCATTCAGGCTCTTGCAGCTGTTTTGGGAGGAACCAACTCTCTTCACACGAATTCGCTGGATGAGGCGCTGGCACTCCCGACCGAAGAGGCGGCACGGATCGCCCTGCGCACTCAGCAAATTCTTGCCTATGAAAGCGGTGTTCCCAATACCGTCGATCCACTGGGAGGATCCTATTTCGTGGAAGCGCTCACCAATGAAATGGAAGAAGGTGCTCGCCAGTACTTCCATAAAATTGACGCCATGGGAGGCATGATCGGGGCAATCGAAAGAGGATTTCCCCAGAGAGAAATTCAAGAAGCCTCCTATCAATATCAAAAGGCTGTGGAGAAAAGACAGAAAATTATCGTAGGCGTGAACCAGTTTGTGGTCGATAACGAACCACCTATAGAAGTCCTTCAAATTGGCCCCGAAGTTCAAGAACATCAAGTGAAACGTCTTAAAAGACTGCGATCAAGACGAAATAATCAGGCCCTTCAGAAAGCGCTTTCTGAATTGGAAGAAGCCGCCCGCTCAGATAAGAACCTGATGCCTTTCTTGATCGAGGCGGTCAAGGAATACGCGACGCTAGGTGAGATGTGCGATGCTTTAAAAGAGGTATTCGGGATTTATCAGGAACCCGCTTTTTAAATGGGGTCTGACCCATTCCACCAACACTATGCCGGGACACAAGATTCGGGTCTTAATTGCCAAGCCTGGCCTAGACGGCCATGATCGCGGAGCAAAAGTGGTGGCTCGAGCGCTGCGCGATGCCGGCATGGAGGTCATCTATTCGGGCCTTCGACAAACTCCCGAGAAAATTGCACAGGCGGCCTTGCAAGAAGACGTGGACGCG
>JALLOL010000163.1 GCA_027717875.1 Acidobacteria bacterium AH-259-L09
AGCGAGTGAAACCTCAGGAGAAAAAAGCCGCCTCAAAAGTGAATAAAACGGGGAATAGGGCGACGGAAACCACGTTGGCGATGGAGAAAACCATTCCCGTAGCAGAAAATAGCGCTCCGGCAGCACAGACAATCAAAAGGCCTATTATCACGCTGATCACTGATTTCGGGGGAGGGTATTACGTTGGTGCCGTGAAGGGAGCCATTCTCGACATCTGCCCGGATGCCCACATTATAGATATTACCCATGATATTGGCTCCTATGACGTTTTGGAAGGCGCCTTCACGCTGCTTTGCACTTATCCGTATTATCCCAAAGGGAGTATCCACGTCGTGGTGGTCGATCCCGGCGTAGGTTCAGGGCGGCGCGGAATTATCGTATCAACCAAAGACTATTACTTCGTGGGTCCCGATAACGGGGTCTTTTCATTTGTCTTCAACCGCGAACCAGTGGAGGACGTCATCTCGATCGATTCGCCAGGGTACTTTCGCAAACAAGTTTCCGCCACCTTTCATGGGCGTGATGTGTTCGGACCCGTGGCCGCTTGGCTGGCGAAAGGGACTGAGCTCGACGAGTTCGGCGAGAAGATCCAAGATTATACGGGTACGGCCTTGCTGCCCGTTGAACAAGTGGGGAAAAACCGGCTGGAAGGGATAGTCATCCATGTGGATAAGTTTGGGAACGTCATCACCAGCATGTCTCCGGACCAGGTCTTTGATTTACTGGGTGAGGCAGGTGTCCCCAAGTTTTTCTTGAATGGTCAGGAAATCAGTCACCATTGCCGCTTTTATGCGGAAGCTGCCCGGGGTCAGATTTTCTCACTTGTGGGAAGCAGCGGCTATTATGAAATTGCGGCACACAGAAAACGGGCTGCCGATATTTTGGGGGTTGAGCGCGGCGCAAAGGTGGAGTTAGAACTGGTCAAAGATTGAACTCTTCTGAATTCTGGATTCTGAATTCTGGCTCCTGGCTCCTCCAAATATGATCCGAATCGGTCCAGCAGGATGGAGTTACCGGGATTGGGAGGGGGTGATCTACCCTAAGCAGGCGCGGCTCGATCAGCTCAGATATCTTGTTCAATTCTTTGACACCATTGAGATCAACACTACCTTCTACCGCCCTCCCACAGCGAAGGTTGCCCAAAGCTGGGTTCGACGTACCGAGCACAATCCGAATTTTCGATTCACTCTAAAGCTGGGACGGAACTTTACCCACGAAAGAGAAGACATTGACTCTGGTGAGGTGAAGGAATGGAAGGAAGGGGTGACTCCCCTGAACGAGGGTGGAAAGGTAGGAGCTGTTCTCGTTCAATTCCCTTGGTCTTTCAAAAACAACCAGGAGTCGCGCCAATATTTGGTGAAGGTGCTTGAGACATTTTTAGAGTTCCCATTGGTGGTGGAATTTCGCCACGGATCTTGGGACCAGCAGGCGGTTCTCGATTTTCTTCGTCAGCTCGGGGTAGGCATCTGCAACATCGATCAGCCGTTGATTGGAAAGAGCGTCAAGCCTGGCTCACATGTGACTTCCAGCATTGGCTACTTTCGATGTCACGGCCGCAACTATCGCGACTGGTTTCGTAAAGAAGCGGGACGGGACGATCGTTATAACTATCTTTATAGCCAGGAGGAGTTAGACGAGCAAGCGGAGCTTGTCAGTGATATGGAAGAGAAAGTGCGAGATGTCTACGTGATTTATAACAATCATTTCCGAGGGCAAGCGGTGGTAAATGCGCTGCAGCTTCGGCGCCGTGTGGAAGGCAAGGCGCAAGAGGTCCCCGAAGCTGTTTTGAACAGCTATCCAGAGCTATGGGATTAATCAGGAATGACGAATGGCAATCAGGAGTCAGAATTCAGAATCCAGAATTCAGAATCCAGAAGAGTTCAAAAGCTCAAAACTCAGAACTCCAAACTCGAAACTCAAGACTTCCCTATCGCCTGCCGGAGGGCCTCGATGGCCAGATCAACCCCGTGCAGCTTGTGAGAAGGCAGTCCCCCTAAGTATTCCAAAATTGCTTTTCGGGTCAGTTGTTGAACCTCATTCAGCGTCCTGCCTTTGCACAGGACAGTGACGGCGGCCGATGCAGCGATGGCACCGGGACAGCCGAAGGTTTGAAACCGGCAGTCGCAAATAACGCCGTTTTCGACTTTCAGATAAAAATGGGTGATGTCCCCGCAGACGGGATTTTCGACCGAGGAGGTGTGAGTGGCGTTCGCCAGAGTGCCCCGGTTTGGCAACTCTGTAATAAGCTGGCGCGCTTTTTCACTGTACAAAGCAATTACCCAGCCCGATACAGAGGAGACACCTCGCGCATGCGCTCCACGATTCCCGGCAAAATTTGCAAGACGTAGTCGACGTCATTTTCCGTGTTCATGCGGCTCAGACTGAATCGGATGGCGGAGTCACGCAGTTTCTGATTACCTCCCAGTGCAGTCAACACATGTGAAGGTTCCACCGTGCCGGAGGAGCACGCTGAACCGGTCGAAACTGCAACGCCTTGAAAATCAAGGGAGATAAGCAAGGCTTCTCCTTCAACGGAGCGGAAGCTGATGTTCGTCAGATGTGGTAGCCGTTCCGTCCTGGATCCGTTCACAACCGTATCGGGAATCTGCTCAAGAATACCCTTTTCCAGCTTGTCGCGCAGTGCCCGGACTCGGGTGTTAAAGGCCTCCAATGCTTCATTGGACAATTCGCATGCCTTTCCCAGGCCCACAATCCCGGGTACGTCTAAGGTTCCTGCGCGGCGGCTGCGTTCATGGGAACCTCCAAAGAGCAGAGGATTCATGGATACTCCACGCCGGACATAAAGCGCACCCACGCCCTTGGGGCCATGCATCTTATGTGCCGATAAGGAGAGTAAGTCGACACTGAGTTCCTCAACGTTCACCCCGATCTTTCCGACCGTTTGAACCGCATCGGTGTGAAAGAGAATCTTTCGTTCCCGTGCCATGGCAGCAATGTGCTCAATGGATTGAATGGCACCGATCTCGTTGTTGCCGTGCATCACCGAGATGAGTATGGTTTGATCATCAATAGCCTCTTTGAGCTTGTCTAAACGAACCATCCCCTTGCGATCCACCGGGATGTAGGTGATGCAAAAGCCTTCCTTTTCCAGCTGCTCGCAGGTACGCAGGATAGCCGAATGTTCGATGGAGGTGGTGATAATGTGATTACCTCGCGACTGGTGACGCGCTGCCACTCCACGAAGGGCCGTATTATCGGACTCCGTCCCGCCGCTGGTGAACAGAATCTCATTGGGCCGAGCCCTAATCAAGTCTGCTACCTGACCTCGCGCATCTTCCACCGCGCAGTGTGCCTTCTGGCCGTAAGTATGAATCGAGGCGGCATTGCCAAAGTCCTCAACATAATAAGGTCTCATGGCCTCAAAGACCCGGGGATCAACCGGAGTTGTGGCATTGTTGTCGAGATAAACTTGCCGCATCTTCATTCAATGATATCATCGCCAAAGTTCAGCCGCCAATTTTTGTGATCATAAAGCCACGAGCGCGCGCTTGAGCCGGTGTGGGATATATAAACCGGCTGCATTGGAGTCGCAAACTTGACAGCGCGCAAGGCCAATCTTATATAAGAAGCGAGACGAGCAAAACGGATTTAAGCAATGTTTTATCAATAGGTTGTGCTTAAACCGGTAGCCGTCAAATACTATAGTATTAGTAGCAGTAACAAGAAACGCACAAGACAGTGATCATTGTAAGAAGCGTCGAAGAAGGAGGTAAAAAGATATGAATTTAGTAAGGTTTAATCCCTTTTGGGAATGGCGAGGGGTTCCGTCCCTGATGGACCGAATCTTTGACGACACTTTCAGCCGCTTTTTTGAAGACACGGAAACAAGCTTTACCGGCGAATTGTGGTCTCCGGCGGTAGATGTCTCCGAGACCAATAAGGATATCGTGTTCACCGCTGAGTTTCCTGGATTTGAAAAGAAAGAGATTGACATCACCGTCGATGATGCTCGTCTGATCATTAGCGGCGAGAGGAAGTTCTCGGATGAGGGAGAGACGAAACGACACCGGGTTGAGCGTTGGTATGGGAAATTCTATCGTAGCTTCCTGTTGCCGAAGTCGGTAGCCGCGGAAAAGATTTCCGCCAAGCTCAAGAAGGGAGTGCTGACAGTGACGCTGCCGAAGAAAGAGGAAGCGAAACCGCGTCAAATCCCCGTTTCGGTCAGCTAATTCCCGTGCGGTTGTCCCGAAGTTTCAACCTCGGGACTTCATCATAGATCAGGGGTGGGAGCCAGTCTCCCACCCTTTTTCTTTTGCTCTTTTGCTCTGCGCGCGAAGCGCGTTTTATTCCAGGGCAATAATGTCAATTTCGACATCTACACCTTTGGGCAAATTGGCGGCCTGAATGGTGGTCCGGGCTGGCCGTACCTCTGTGGGAAAATAAGTCGCGTAGACTTGGTTCATGGCTTCAAAGTCCTGAAGGTCTCGCAGATACACCGTACACTTCAGGGCTTTATCCATGGATGATCCAGCCGCTTCCAGGATGATCTTCAGATTTTCAAGAGTCTGCCGGACCTGAGCCTGGATGGAGTCTCCCACGATTTCTCCAGTCTTGGGGTTTACAGGGATCTGACCGGACACGAAGATTAGACCATTGGCACGAATGCCGGGTGAATACGGTCCCGCCGGGCGAGCCCCTTTTTCAGCGTCAATCCGTTCTTTCATCCTCACCTCCCAACGTAGAATTCAGAAGTTTATCCGTGAAAATCCGCTGAGATCCGTGTGATCCGTGATTCGAGAATTCAGAATAACTGGCATCTCACACAGGAACAAGCTACAAAACCCCATCAACTGGGAAAGCTGAGGAAGACCGATGATACAAACCCACACTTGTCTATTTTTTCTGGATTCTGGCTTCTGGATTCTCCTGACTTCTGACTCCTGACTCCTGACTCCTCTTTCTGCTAGAATACAGCCTTCTTGGCGCAGCCGGGGTAGCTCAGTCGGTAGAGCAGCGGACTGAAAATCCGCGTGTCGGCGGTTCGATTCCGCCCCCCCGGCACCCTCAGAACCCGCGTCAGACGCGAATTCTAGGGGTACAGGCAGGATTAGACCATTGGTTCTGATCGCCGACTGTCACCGCGACTGTCACCGTCCTGTGGTAATCCTCCAGCCGGCGGGCCGCCTGTTCCAGGTCTGCGTCCGACACGATGTTGTACCGCTCGAACACGCTCCGCGTCTTGTGGCCGGTCATCTGCATGGCCACGCGCTCGGGGACCCCTGCCCTGACGAGGTTGCGAACCGCGGTCCGGCGGAAATCGTGAGGGATTCGGCCGGGTACGCCTGATTTCTGGCAGGCGGTGATCCAGGAGCGGCGGAAGTACCGGACCTGCTTTCCAGACCTGTGAAAGACAAAGGGGCAGATGATTCCGGCCCGCTGGGCCTTCCGCGTGTACTCTCGCTGGGTTTCGAGGAGACCGCGCAGGTCCTCGATGAAGGGGAACACCCTGGCGTCATCGTTCTTGGTGGTTCCGGCGTAGAGGTCCGACCGGCGTTGAAATCCACCCGGCTCCACTCCAGGCTGAGCACTTCGGACCTCCTCCAGCCGGTGATGTAGAAGAAGGTCACCAGGCCCCTCAATTCCTCGGGCAGATGCCTCCTGACGTCCTCAAACGCTCCGCGCTCGAAGAAGCCTGTTCGGATGTTGTTCTCCTTCAGCATCGGGATGTGGGGCCTATGGTACAGCTTTCCGTCTTCCATGGCCAAGGAAAAGCACCGCTTGATGACGGCCAGTTCCCTGTTGATCTCGGCGTTGGACGCCTTCGCGCCCTGCCTTTTGACGGTAAACCTGCGAACGTCGGCTGTGGTGATGGAAACGGCCCTTCTGTAGCCGAAAAGGGGGCGGATATG
>JALLOL010000164.1 GCA_027717875.1 Acidobacteria bacterium AH-259-L09
GTTGGTCACCACCATCGTCGGGCCTGCTTATCCAGCACCTTCAGTTCGTCCCCGATCAGATTGAAGGTCAAGATGGTAAGGAAGATAAAGGCTGCCGGCGAGAGCAGCCAGGGAAATTGGGTCATCACGCGCACGGAGGTCGCCGCTGCCAGCAAATTTCCCCAGCTGGCATCCGGTTCCTGAACACCAACCCCCAAAAAGGAGAGAGTCACTTCCCCCAGGATAAAGGCGGGAATCAGGATTGTACTTTGCACCAGCAGATAGTTCGTGGTGAAGGGGAGGATGTGATGCCACAGGATTCTCCAGTGTGGCGCTCCCGCCACCCGGGCCGCCAGTACATATTCGCGAGTCCTAAGACTCGCCACCTGGCCTCGGATCACCCGTGTCACAGAGGCCCATCCGATGAGGGTGAAAATCAACACCATGACCCAATACAAATCCCAAGTTCTCAATTGGAGTGGAAACACGGCCCGAATCGCCAGGATGAGGAATAGACCTGGAAGTGAAAGGAACATGTCCACCAAGCGCATGAACAGGGTGTCAATCCATCCCATGAAATAACCGGCCAGTGCCCCAAACAGCGTTCCCAAAACCGCTGTCAAGAACACTGCTACTACTCCAATACTCAGAGAAAAGCGCGCTCCATGGAGGATTCTCGAAAATAGATCTCGACCCAGGGCATCACTGCCGAGCAAAAAGATGTTCCTGGATGCATCCTTCAGTCCGAATAAGTGAGTTCGCCAGGTCACTCCCATCCACCGATAGGGCGTTCCTTCCACAAGGAAATAAATTGGAAGCGGATTTGGGATTTCCCGATATTGAGGCGTTAGATCTTCAATCTGGTAGTCGTAGATAAAAGGACGCAGATGCCAGTTCCCCTGAGCGTCGCGAAAATGGATTTCGGTGGGAGGACTGTAGAAAAATTCCCGAAACTGCTGTCGGGGAGAATAGGGCGACAGAAATGGTGCTGCAAGGGCAAGAAGATAAAAGAACACCAAAACAGCGGCTGAGCCACGCCAGATGAAATGCTTCATTGGTAGCGAATCCGTGGATCGTTCCAGGCCAGAACCAGATCTGCCAAAAGGTTGGCGGCTACAATCAACAGCGCGGAAACCAGGACACAGTTCAGCACCACAAAAAGGTCTCGAGACAGGATCGAGTCGACCACCAGGGCGCCCAAACCGGGCCAATCAAAAATCTTTTCAACCACGACAGAGCCGCTTAAAAGACCCCCAAAGGTAATCCCCGTAATAGAAATCATTGGATTCACAGCGTTTCTAAAGGCGTGAAGAACAACGCGATAGGGGCGCAGGCCCTTAGCGGCAGCAGCTGTGACAAACGGCTGCCGAAGGGTATCGATCATTTCCAGCCGGAGGTTTCGGACAAAGAAGGCAATAGTGGGCAGTGCCAGGGTGAGGGAAGGAAGCACCAAATGATGCAGTCCTCCGGTACCCCCAATCGGAAACCAACCGGTTCGGAAAGCGAAAAATAAGAAAATTAAAGAGGCTAAAACCGAAGGGAGAGAGAGTCCGATCAGTGAGAAGAACAGAGCCAATCTATCCAGCCCACGACCCGGATTGAGAGCAGTTAAAATGCCAAGCGGAAAAGAGACTATTATCGTCAAGGCCAGGGCACTGATGGTCAAAATGACGGTATTTGTGAGGCGCTCTAGAATCAGCTCAACTGCTGGGCGCTGCTGAGCAAACGAATAGCCGAGATTTCCCTGCAGGACTTGTCCAACCCAGGTAAAGTATTGGATGTAAAAGGGCTGCTTTAACCCATACTCCTGCCGGAGTTCTTCGATTCTCTGTCGAGGAATCGAAGGATTCAGTTCCATCTCACTTAGATAATCGCCCGGAATCAGCTTGAACAAAGCAAAAATCAACAGGGAGATCAGAAACAAGAGAGGTATCGTCTCCAGAATCCGGCGAAGAACGAATCTAAACATGATGTCCAAGACCCTTGAGTGCGAATGTCGCTTCTACCGAGTATGAGTGATCTTCTCAGAGCTGACAACAACACAACTGACAACTGACAACTGACAATTACATCTGAGACGACGCGTGCCAGAGATTCGGCCCATGTTGGACTAAGATTAACTGATTGATTTTCACAGATAGGCCTTTCGCTCTTGATAAGCTTGCAAAGACGTAGGGCCTGCCCCCCCTGTCAGCTGTCAGCTGTCAGCTGTTAGTTGTTAGTGGTCAGTTGTCAGCTGTCAGTTGGCCACCCAGAGCTCCCACACATTCCAGAGGCTGTAAGGAAACAAACTGCTGGGGCGCACATTCTTGAGGCGCTTCTTACTCGCGATCAAAGTGTCCCGATGAATGAGAGGAATAATCGGAACCTGCTCGGCTAAAATATGCTGAACTTCTCGGTAAAGGCGCTGTCGCCTCTGCTGGTCCAGGGTCGTCACCTGCTGGGACATTAATTCATCGATTCGTTTCTCCCACTTGCTCACCGGTCGAGATTGATTGGGATTCCACATATGCATTGGACCGCTAGAAAGAAGCACATTCATGTGCTCAACCGGCTCCACGGGCAATTCGATGTTCATAATGGCCGCATCGTAGCGGCGAGAGCCTAAGATCCGCGAGATGACGGCACGAAACTCTTCTTGGCGCACAGTGACCCGCATGCCAATTTTTTCCAAATCCTGCTGTATGATCGCGGCAATTTTTCCTGAAATATCATCGGCCCGGCTCAAGATCTCAAGCTCAACCGGTCGACCTTTGGAATCGACCAAAACCTCACCCGGTCCCTCCTTTTTCCAAGAAAATCCCGCTTCCTGCAAAAACTCCCGGGAGCGACTGGGATTATACTCGTACCGAAGTGCATCAGCGGCATACCACATCTGAAGGGAGGATGGAACTAAGCTCCAAGCAGGCTGAGCGTGTCCGAGATAGACGTTGCGGACGATGGTGTCGCGGCTGATTCCCGTGCTAATTGCCTGGCGAAATTTTAAATTACCGAACCACTCTCTTTTTCGAGGCGAAAGATAGTATTTCCCCGATGCAGCATCTTTCCCCATGTTCAGATTGAGCCAAAAAATAGAAAGGTTGTTTGAAGGTCCCGCATCCTGAAGATTGACCTTTTCACTTTTCAACTCCTCAAGATCCTCCGGCCGCAGGTAGTGGTCCAGGAGATCAAGTTCGCCAGCCTGGAAGCGCAGCAGTTGAGTATTCCGCTCTCCGATATAGTGGAAGACCAACTCCTCCAGATAGGGCAGGCGAGTGCGGTGGCGGTCGACTTTCCAGTAGTGTGGATTGAACCGAAAAACGGATTTCTCCCCCGGTTGATGGACAGCCAGCACGAAAGGTCCAAGCCCCGCCATCTCTTGGGGTGGGGTCCCCAGGTTCCAGTACTCCTCGATCTTCTTTGCCGGTTCTTGAAAGAGGTGACGGGGAAAAATCGGAACCGTCGTCAAGATGTATGGAGCGGCTGCATAGGGTGCTGGAAATTTGATTTCCAGCGTATGGGAGTCAATCGCCGTGACAAGCAGGGGTTTGCCATCAATCAGCAATTGGTCCTTCACCGTATTTTTCGAATCTTCCTCATAGATTTTCTCAAAGGTGAATAGAACGTCCTTTGCGCTGAGAGGTGCTCCGTCTGAAAACCTCACCCCTTTTCGTAAGGTCAGAGTAACGGTTTGGCCATCTTCTGAGACCTTCCATTCCCTGCAGATCCCTCCCGTCACTGTGTGCTGAACCGGGTCAAATTCCAAGAGGGTGGCGGTGGTGAGATACCCGACGAGCTTTACCCGATTCTCTTGGGCGTAAAGAAAGTTGAAGGTGCTCGGTTCAGCCAGTAGAGGATAATGGAGACTTCCTCCCACTGCCCCTTCGGTTTCGACAATTAGAGCGTCTTCAGGAATTGGGAGATTTCGGGAGCCCGTTGGAGTAGATTCATCCTCTCCGCTGCAGCCGACCAGGATGAGTAGGCTGATAATGAAGAAGACGAGTCTATTTCGGTTCATGGCTTACTTGCCACCGGCTGACCAGCTTACAGCTGACAGCTGACAAGCGAGCCCGAGGGGTGGTCAGGCCTGAATTTTTGATTTTTGGCTTCATTCCTGTATGTTTTAGAGGAAATTAGGCGCAGTGGGGGCCACAGATGAAAGGCAGAATCTTTTCAATCATCTTAATAGTTTCCTGCTTTACCACTCTGCTCGCTCAGTCAGAAAAGCCGAGTGGCCGTTGGCTGTTTGAGGCCGTCACTGATACCGGGAAAAAGATTCCTCTCTTGATCCTTCAGATCTCTACTAACGAAGGAACTCCCGAAGCAGCGATCCTAAGTACTTCGGCGCCTTTTGAAATCAACGTTCAAGGTCTAGAGCTGGACCAGAACACCTTTCGATTGGAGCTGGAGGCCGGCCAGGGCGAACTCACCTTGACAGGAATTCTTCATGAAAACTCCATTAAAGG
The DNA here is from genome assembly GCA_027717875.1 of Acidobacteria bacterium AH-259-L09. The sequence continues at coordinate 4,425 of JALLOL010000164.1, forward strand.
AGCCATCCAGGGCTTCGCCTTCAACGACTACCTTTTTCTGGCTTATCGAACGCAGCTGGAAGGGCTGGAGAGGCTAAAGGAGGCCACCCCAGAAGAACTCCAGGCTTTTCGACAGGCCATGCAGGTTGCAGGCCCGCAAGCACGCATCGAAGCTTTCAAGCGATTTATTGGCAATCATCCCGACTCTCCCTTGAAGGGCCAGGCCACCCTGCAGATTTTCAAAAGCTTGGTTCGGATCAGCGATGACGATCGCGAGCTGCTGGCAGCGGCACAAGGCGCCATCGAACTGGCTGACGACAAACTGACGGCAATGAACGATGTGGCCTATGCTCTGGCTGTTGAAGAACGTCTTCTGGATCAGGCCGAAATCTATGCCCGCAAAGCTGCCCAGGGGGCGAGGGAAAACTCTCCAAGCCAAGGTGCCTTCCTGGATACTTTGGGCTGGGTGCTTTTCCAAAGAGGACAAGTTGAAGACGCAGCGCCCTACTTGATCCGCGCTTATGAACTGGCACCTGAAGGGGAAGTGGCCTTCCATCTGGCTCGAGTCCTGGAGGCTGAAGGGAAGGAGCAGAGTGCGCGGAATCTTTACCTGAAAGTTTATGTCAATGGTGGAAACCACAATGCTCTTGAAAAGGTGAAGGAACTATATGTGAAAGAGCACGGGTCTCTGCAAGGGCTTCACGAATTGATTGACCTGGAATACGAAAAAAAGGCACCGCTGTTTGAGGCGGGAGAATATAAGGGAAAGACAGGTGGAAAAGTGGTTCTCGCTGAGCTTTTTACTGGATCAGAGTGTGGGCCCTGCCAGGCTGCGGATTACGCCTTCCACGGCCTGCTCGAGCATTACCCAGACAGTGTTGTGGCAGTTGTGAAATACCATCTTCACGTTCCCGGGCCGGACCCGATGACGAACTCAGATACCGAGAAACGGGCAAATTACTATCAGGTCTTCGGAACACCGCAAGCCATTTTCGATGGCGTGAACAAGAAAACGGGCGGAGGCTTTGCCGGCGCAGCCGTGAATCTCTTCAAAACTTATCAGGACATCATTGACCAGCAGCTGGACGCCGGATTTTCCTTACAGCTCGACGTACAGGGAAGCCGAGAAAATGATGTAATTCGAGTAAAGGTTCGGGTAAAAGTGGAGGATAATCTATCCACTGAGAATTTGCGGCTTCGCATCGCACTTGTGGAAGGAACAGTCCACTATACCGGCTCCAACAGAGTACACTTTCACAAACAGGTGGTTCGCAAATTGCTCGCAGGCGCGGAAGGTCTTCCCCTCAGCACAGACGACGGGGGAGCGGCTGAGTTTGAGCTGACTCAAGACCTTAACGAACTCGAGTCCGAGCTGGCGCAATATTTGAAATCCTTCCAGAAAGAGTATGCGTACACGTTTAAAGAACTCACCTACAAGATCGATCGTGCCAATCTGAGTGTCCTG
>JALLOL010000165.1 GCA_027717875.1 Acidobacteria bacterium AH-259-L09
CGAGTGGGACGCGTTCATGAATGACAACCGGCCTTATGCTTACGAGCGGCTGGTCACGCGGTTGCTGGCCTCACCGCACTTCGGTGAGCGCTGGGCCCGACACTGGCTGGATCTGGCGCGCTACGCCGACAGCGATGGCTTCGAAAAAGACGGAGTCCGGCCCCATGCATGGCGTTATCGCGAATGGGTGATCGACGCCTACAACCGCGACCTGCCTTACCATCAGTTTGTGGTGGAACAGTTAGCTGGCGATCTACTGCCTAACGCCACCACCGAACAGAGGGTCGCGACCGGGTTTCACCGCAACACGCTGACCAACCGCGAGGGGGGTGTGGACCAGGAACAGTTTCGCGTCGAACAGGTCGTCGACCGCACCAACACAACCGGCCTGGTGTTTATGGGCCTGACAGTCGGCTGCGCCCAGTGTCACACGCACAAATACGATTCCATTACGCATCGCGAATACTACCGGATGTTTGCCTTCTTCAACACGGCGATGGAGCGGGACATTGCGGCGCCCCTTGACCAGGAGCTGGTGACCTACCGGCGGGCCAAGGCGCTCTGGGATGGTGAGCACGATCAGCTGGTGGGGGCGGCCGAGGAATACAAGAAAAGGCTGAGCGAAGAGCTTGCCGAAAAGGGAGCCGAAACTCTAGCCAAGTGGGAAGCCGGACTGGATTATAGACCGGTGGAGTGGACGACACTTGATCCGGCCAGCTTTAGCTCAGCCGGGGGCGCGACCTTTACCAAACAAGATTGCGGTGCGCTCTTGGCAGGCGGCAACAATCCGGACAAAGATACCTACACTATCGTTGCCAACACTTTGTTGAAGGGTATCACGGCCTTCCGGCTCGAGGTACTGACTGATGAGTCGCTGCCAAACAACGGGCCGGGCCGCGCCGAGGACGGCAACTTCGTGCTTTCGAATTTCAAGGTCAAGGTCTCCCCGATGAGTGATCCCACTGAGGCACGACAACTGACCTTCAAGCGGGCCCTGTCCGATCACTCTCAGGATGGTTTCCACGTTTCCAACGCGATCGACAGCGACCTGAAGACCGGCTGGGCCGTGAACGGACCCGAGGGCCCCAATCACGACCGGCAGGCGATTTTCATTCTGAACCGGGATACAGGTCACGAAGGGGGTACAACCCTGGCTTTTACGATGCAGCATCGCTACGGCAGTCGGCACAACTTGGGCTGGTTCCGGGTCTCCGTCACCACGGCCAACCGAGAGAACCTGAACCAGGTTCTGCCTCTTGCCGTCGAAGCCGTCCTGGCCACGCCACGTGAAGAGCGCACTGACGAACAGAAGGCGGTCCTGCTTGATTACTGCGCCAGTCAGGACGCACGGGTGCGCGAGCTGCTGGCGACTGTCGAAGGTCACAACAAGGCTAAACCGCCTGCGCCCGGCACGATGGCCCAGACAATGGCCGAAAATCCCGAGCCACCCAAGACATACATCCACATCCGCGGCGACTTTCTGCGCAAAGGCCAACAGGTACAGCCGAATACATTGTCGGTGCTGCCGCCGCTGCGCCCACGAGGAGACAAACCCGACCGGCTCGACCTGGCCCGATGGATTGTCGATCCAGCCCACCCCTTGACCGCCCGCGTGGAGGTCAACCGGCTCTGGGAGCGGCTGTTTGGCCGAGGGCTGGTGGTGACAAGCGAAGACTTCGGCACGCGGGGGGAGAAGCCGTCGCATCCCCAGCTGCTCGATTGGCTGGCTACGGAGTTTATACGCGGTGGCTGGAGCCGCAAGGAGATGATCAAGTTGGTTGCCACGTCCTCCACTTACCGGCAGGCCTCCCCCGTTCGTCCGGAGCTGACCGACCGCGATCCCAAGAACATGCTGTTAGCTCGGCAGAACCGCTTCCGTGTCCAGTCTGAGATTACTCGTGACCTGTTCTTATCCGTCGGTGGCCTGCTGGAGCCCCGTATTGGAGGGCCCAGTATCCGTCCTCCCTTGCCCTCTGACATCGCCGACTTGGGTTACGCCAATTCGGTCCGCTGGTCCGAAAGCTCCGGCACAGACAAGTATCGCCGGGGGCTGTACATTTTCTTCCAGCGGACGGTACCTTACCCGATGCTCGTGACCTTTGACAGTCCAGATTCCAACACCAGCTGCGTCAGGCGTACGCGTTCGAACACGCCGCTGCAGGCCCTGACCCTGCTCAATGACCCGGTCTTCGTCGAATGCGAGCAGTCCTTTGGTAAACGCGTGATGGAGGAAGGGCCCAGGGATGAGATTGAGCGTATCCGATATGCCTTCCGCCTGGCCCTGGCCCGCGAGCCCACCGAGGCGGAACTGGCACTGCTGGTGGAACTACTCGCCGATCAGCGGCGGGTTTTTGAAAAAGATCGCGAAAACGCCGAAAAATTTGTGGGCCCATACCTGCCAGCGGGAGTGAAAACTCCGGAAGCGGCGGCCTGGGTCGCCGTAGGACGGGTGATTATGAACCTGGACGAATTTCTAACACGGGAGTGACAACCATGAACCCGATCGAAGAAAAAATTGTTCAGTCGCGCCGAGACTTCCTGACTAGCACTGCCAGTGGGCTGGGCGGCATTGCTCTTGTGGCCATGCTCGCTCAAAACGGCTTGCTGGAGGCGGCGGCTGAGTCCTCATCCTCAGGAGGTATCATCAATCCCCTGGCGCCGAAGGCACCGCATTTCGCGCCCAAGGCCAAGGCCTGCATCTTCCTCTTCATGGCCGGCGCACCGAGCCAGATCGATCTGTTCGACCCAAAACCAAAACTCAAGGAGCTGGACGGCCAACCGATGCCCGAGTCAATGATCGAGAAGGTGCGCTTCGCATTCATACAAAAGGAATCGGCTGTACTGAAGGGCAGCAAGGCCCAATTCAAAAAGCATGGCCAGTGTGGCATGGAAGTCTCTGAGTACCTGCCGCACATCGCCACCTGCGTAGACGACATCGCCCTGATCAGGTCAATACACACCCCGGCCTTCAACCATCACCCGGGACAGCTCATGATGAACACCGGCGTGCCTACTTTTGGGCGACCGTCAACGGGCTCGTGGATCAACTACGGGCTGGGCAGCGAATCGGATAACCTGCCCGGCTACGTGGTGCTGACAGCCGGACGCGGCACCAGTGGCGGGGCCTCGAACTGGTCGAGCGGCTTTCTGCCCTCAACTTATCAGGGAGTGCTCTTTCGTAACCAGGGCGACCCCGTGCTGAACCTGGCCGACCCGGACGGGCTGCCTCACGAATGCCAGCGCCGAGGTCTCCACACGCTGCGCCAGCTCAACGAAGAGCACTACAAGCAGACCCGGGACCCGGAGATTCTCTCCAGGATCGCCGCCTACGAGCTGGCTTTCCGGATGCAGTCAGCCACGCCCGAGTTGATTGACCTTTCGGGCGAGGACGAGAAGACACTGGAGATGTACGGCGTCAACCGCGCCGATGGTGACTGGGAGGCCAAGCGGGGTTATCGGTCGGGCGTGGTCGCCACTTTTGCGCGAAACTGCCTGCTGGCGCGCCGGATGGTTGAGCGCGGCGTGCGGTTCGTGAACATCTACCATGCCTCGTGGGACCATCACAGCGACCTGGACAAGGAACTGCCCTTCAACTGCTACATGGCTGACCAGCCGGTGGCGGCCCTCATCAAGGACCTCAAGCAGCGCGGCATGCTCGATGAGACGCTGGTTATCTGGGGAGCGGAGTTTGGGCGCACACCTTTGGGAGAGAACCGCATCGGTCGCGAAGCAAACACAGGCCGTGACCATCACCCCTTTGCCTTCACCATCTTCATGGCCGGCGGCGGTGTCAAGGCGGGCCAAGTGGTTGGTAAGACCGACGAGATCGGCTGGAACATTGTTGAGGATCCAATCCACATCAACGACTTCCACGCGACGGTGCTCCACCTGTTTGGCCTGGACCACCTGCGCCTGACCTATCGCTTCCAGGGCCGCGACTTTCGCCTGACCGATGTCGGGGGCAAGGTGTTCGATAAGCTGGTGTAGCAGGGCATATGAAATCTGCTGTCTTTCGAACCTTCCTCTTGTTTAGTCTAAGCCTTTTTGTCTCAATGGGATGGGCTCGCGTTGTCCGGGTCGAAGTAGTCTTCCAACAGGAAATTTTGGGCGGGCGATCGTTTGGCTTGGCAGGTCCGTATGAGAAACTCACCGGGAAAATTTACTTCGCAGTCGATCCGACCAACCGGGCCAACCAGATTATCACAGACATTGACAAGGCACCCCGAAACAGCAGGGGAGAAGTCGAATTCTCAGCCGATTTCTACCTGATCAAGCCCAAGAAGATAGAACGCGGCAGCGGAGCCGTTCTCTATGAGGTATCAAACCGGGGACGTAAGGGAATGCTGAGTTTCTTCAATCTGGCCTCCGGAAGCCTTGATCCCCATACGCAAGCTGACTTTGGGGACAGCTTCCTGCTACGGGAGGGTTATACCTTGTTGTGGCTGGGATGGCAGTTCGATCCTCCTCGCCGTAAAGGCCTGATGAGACTTTATCCTGCAGTAGCTAGCGAGAAGGGCCGGCCGATTCGCGGCTTGGTCCGCAGCGATTTCGTGGTCACAGAACGGGAATACCATCACTCGCTGGCCGACCGAAACCATGTCGCCTACCCGGTCGCCAATCCAGAGGCACGGGAAAACGTGATGACCGTGCGAGACGGTGTCGAGCGTCCGCGCCGCACGATCCCCCGCTCACGATGGAAATTCGCCCGGCTCGAAGGAGGAAAACCTGTGGATGACCGAACTCAGGTCTATCTGGAGGGTGGCTTCGAGCCTGGCAAAATATACGAGGTGGTTTACGTCTCCCAGGACCCGCCACTGGTCGGCCTGGGACCGGCAGCCGTCCGTGACACGATTTCATACTTGAAGCACGACCGAGCCGAAGCGCTGTCGATTCCCAAAGGAGCCATAAACCGTGCCCTTGGGTTCGGCATTTCTCAAAGCGGGCGCTTCCTGCGGACGTTTCTATACTACGGCTTTAATGAGGACGAAGCACATCGGAGAGCTTTCGACGGCGTGATCTCGCACGTCGCCGGTGGAGGCCGGGGCAGTTTCAATCACCGGTTCGCCCAACCCTCCCGCGACGCCCATCCTTACATGAACTTCTTCCACCCGACAGATATCTTCCCGTTTACCGACGTGGAGCAAGTCGATCCGGAGACGGGGATCAGCGATGGGATCCTTACCCACCACTTGAAGCGGGAGTTCTGGCCCAAGGTTTTCTACACAAACTCTTCTTACGAGTACTGGGGACGTGCAGCATCGCTCATTCACACCACTGTCGACGGCCGGCGCGATGCACCGCTGATGGAGAACGTCCGGATTTATCTTTTCGCGGGAACACAGCACGGGGCGGCAGGCTTTCCTCCCAGGAAGACCATCGGCCAGCAGCGCAGCAACCCGTTGGACTTTCGCTGGTCGATGCGGGCCCTGCTGAGAGCCATGGATCGCTGGGTGAGAGACGGCACGCCCCCGCCCAGCCGTTACCCTCGAATCGATCAAGGCACCCTGGTTAAACCGGAGAACCTAAATTTTCCGAAGCTGCCAGCAGTCAACTTTTCAACTCGCCTTCACAAAGCCTACCGCGCCGACTACGGCCCAAACTTTCGGAGCCAGGGCATCGTGACGCAGGAACCTCCCAAGATTGGGAAGGCGTTCCCGATGATGGTTTCAGCCGTGGATGGCGATGGCAATGAGAAGGCAGGGATCAGGCTGCCGGAGCTGGCTGTTCCCCTGGCCACCTACACGGGTTGGAACCTGTTCAACGCCGAGTCGGGGCCGACGCATGAAATTTCAAGCATGGCCGGGTCCTATATCCCATTCCCTTGGACAAAGGAGGAACGAGAGGCCAAAAAAGACCCGCG
>JALLOL010000166.1 GCA_027717875.1 Acidobacteria bacterium AH-259-L09
GTGTCCCAATTGAAGTTTCAGGTCAGAGGCAGGAATGATAAGCAAGAAGTCAACACGTCGGGAGTTTCTCGGGACCTCTGCCGGCCTGGCCACGATGGGTCTGGCCATTGGATGCTCGACAGCGCCTGAAATGGAGGATACGGAAACGGAAGGCAGAGAACACGAAGGGACGGAAGCCACAATGAAGCTTTCTCTTTCAGTTCGTGTCGCTGAGGCATTTGGCTCAAAGGAAGAGTCAACACTGACGATAGACCAGCTCATCGAACTGGCAAAGAATAACGGATATGAGGCGCTGTGCATGCGAGCCTCGCAGGCAGGAATTCATTCGCCGCCTCAAACGATTCAGGAAATGAGCCGCGAGGTAAACAAAGCTGGGCTAGTGGTGTCGATGGTGACAGGTGACTTTGCGGTACCGAGAAACGACGAGCATGGCCCGGATGGTCTTAGGAATATCACGCCGTACCTTGATCTTGCTGAGGAGTTTGGTGCGGACCTGATCCGAATTTGCATGAAAAAGGACGAGGACATCGAGTGGGCAAAGAAAGCCTCCGATGAAGCGCGAGAGCGGAAGATTCGCCTGGTCCATCAAGCGCATTGTGCAAGTCTTTTTGAAACCGTTGAAGGGTCTTTGCGCGTGCTCAAGGAGGTGGGTCGACCGAATTTTGGCATCATCTACGAGCCCGCCAACTGGATGATCGCCGGACAGGACTACGGCAAAGAGACGATCCAAAATCTGGAGCCGTATATTTTCAACGTCTACGTTCAGAATCATCGGCTCAATCCGAACGGAGCGGCGTCCGTGAACACCTGGGCAAGGGGTAGAGTACGCCTTGACCATATCGGATTATGGGAAGAAGGTGGAGTTGATTTTGAAGAGGTCTTCGCCGGGCTGCATGCGATCGACTACCGCGGCTTTGTCACCGTCCACCAGGCATTTGCCGGTGTGATGCCTATCGAGAAAGCTGTTCGCAAAAGCTCCGAAACCCTAAAACCTTTGACCAAGGGGATCTGAAAGAGGGGTCAGGTATGACCCCCCCTAAATCAGAGTTCCAGTTTCCCGTCGTACACCATGTCTTTGAGCTTGAACTTCTTCTTGACGTCGCGCTCCCCAATCTTGGTGACAAATTCCACGTCCTTGTCCTTAACGGTGATAACGTGGCTGCTTTCCTGCGTGCGGGGAAACATCACGTAGATCTCCGCTCCGGATCTCAAGGCCTGTGCATCGACCGTATTTCCCTCTCGGCCTACGTCGATGTGGACGACGTCGGACCGGATCGGCTCCTGGCCCTTGATCTTCAAGAAAGACTCTGACTTCAGGCGCTCGGATACCCGTTTGAGACGTTCTTCAGAGGAAGGCCTACGACGTTCAGAGCGAGATCCGTCACGGTCAGACGGAGATCTGTCACGTTCGGAGCGAGATCCCCTACGCCCGGGATTGCTAAGCAACAGGCGGGCCGGCACGCCGGATACCCCAACGATGTAGTGGGTTTCCTGTCGATTGATCATCTGAGCAGCCTGGGCCGAAGTGCCCGCGTCAGTGCCGAATCTTCTCTTGGCAATGGCCTGCTTGACGGGTAAAGCACTAAACCAGCGAATGGTCAGCGGGATGGTGGGAGTCAAGTCACCGCCCAAACCACCGCCTCTACCTCCTCGACCACCAAAGCCGCCACCTCCACCACCAGCGCCGCCACTTCGACCACCACCGCCGCCGACGTTACCACCTTGGCGGCCTCCTCGACTGCTTCGATCAGCTCCGAAGTCACGACTACCCCTCGTTCTGCCAAGTGCGACATGTACGGTACGCGCCCATGGGGATTTGCTCAGCATGCGGCTGACTTCCTTTTCACTCCATTCGGTAAATTTCTTCTTCTCCCAAAAATTAGCCCCCCAGATAAAAACCGTTCCCAGAACTAACCCTAACAGGGTCCCTACGAGATGTTTTTTCATACCTTCCCTCGATTCTCTAAGCTCTAGCTTTGCAGAACCAAAACAAATTGTCGAGAAAAAATTCTAAGCTGACGACGTGAGATGCCGTCGCGATTCAGACGGTCCATGGCTTCCTGTATTCCTTACTCAACATCCTCAGAAGACCCCTCAGAATATTTTGCACAAAGCTCCGCCGTCGACGACCAGTACTTGACCCGTAATGTAGCTGCCGGCTTGGCTGGCCAGCAGCAGCGCCGGACCTGCCAATTCGCTTGGATTACCCCAACGGCCCAGGGCAGTGCGCTCGGCTAAGGCCTTCATCTGCTGCTTGGAAAGCAATCTGCTGGGCAGGTCGGTCAGAAAGGGCCCGGGGGCGATACAGTTGACGGTAATGTTATACGAGCCCAGATCCAAAGCACTGGCTCGGGCCATACCAATCAACGCAGCCTTGGTGGCCGAGTAGGAGTTGCGGGCGTCTTTTGAAGCCAAGGCCATGATGGACGAGATATGAATGATTCGGCCCCACTTGCGCTCCTTCATCTGCGGCACCAGGGCGCGGGTTAGGGCCATGCAGGAAGTGAGGTTCAGCTCTACGATCCGATCCCAGTCTTCGTCGATGATTTCGTCGATTGTCTGGGGAATGTTTGAGCCGGCGTTGTTGACCAGAATGTCGACCCGGCCCATCGCCCCCAGCGCGGAGCTGGCCAGGCGCTCAACTTCGTCGCGTCGTGTCATGTCCGTTACAAAGTACTGCCCACGAACATGGGTGCCTTCCAGGATTTCATCCAGGGCAGTTTGCAACTCGTCTTCGTTCCGGCTGCAGATAACCACATCGCCGCCGACCTCCGCGAAGGCGCGCGCCATGGCCTTCCCCAGACCTTTGCTACCACCCGTGACCAGAGCAACCCGTCCGTCTAAACTGAAGATGGTACCGTCCATAAGGAGTTCTTCCTTGGGTGTCCCAGGCGCCTCGGCAGATAGAGGAACAGAGTCTGCCATTTTCCGGAGGGTCTCGCGAAAGCCAGACATTCAGTGAAGTCCCTCCATTAACGTCGCACCAAAACGCACTAGCGCTGGCTTCCAGCCGACAAGATGCCGGCGCTACAGGCGTATGCACTGCCTTTTGCCACACACTGGGTCTGAGCGCGGGTCAAACGGGGTCTGACCCTGAAAATGTGAGCCTGGAAATGCAATCTTGGGCTGAGCAAAAATTGCATTTTCAGGGTCAGAGACCCCTCAGATTAGGTCAGCGCGCCGTCGAGAAACAGCTTGCCAAACTTGACGGTCAAAACCGCCTTGCCCTCAAACTTGCCGTGGCCCGGCGTGATATCGACCAGCAGGTGCTCGGTCTTGCCGCTCGAATCGGAAAACATCGAGTCCAGCTTGATCAACTTCGACACATCGGGCGTCTCACGGCGACCGAGTCGGCCGGGATATAAGGCCATGGTCCAATCGCTTGCGCCGTTTTTAATGACACCGATCGTGTACTCTCCCGCGGGGAGACTCACGGATCCTGCCCTGAGCTCCCCGGACAGTGTCAAACGAGGCCCGCGTGGGGTGATGAAGCTCCCGATCTGTGCGTTTTCGGCATGCATTTCATTGCCCGCAACAGTTTGGTAGGAGATGGTTGCTTCGACACCTCCCGGCAACGCAACGGTGACCGTTTTGCGAAAATGCGGATGGGCCATTAAGACCGTCGTTCCCAACACAACTAAGAACAAAAAAGCGAATCTCTTCACAGTTATCCCTCCTTATACAGGTTGATTCCTTTAATGAGTAGCACACTAGCCCATCTGCTATCAACTACTCTTATCTTGACAATCTTGGCGCCAGTGCCTCCCAGCGTTCTAGCCCTAGCCCGCCCGCGCGTGATCTCGCCGTGGGCTTTGGCCGACAGGTGAAGCTGTTATACCCTCTAACCCGGAGAGGATGACTCGATGGAAACCGTGCGATGGGGCATTCTCGGCTGTGGTGATGTGACGGAGGTGAAGAGCGGACCGGGGTTTCAGAAGGCGGCGCATTCACAGCTGGTTGCGGTGATGCGGCGCGATGCGGAGAAAGCCGCGCACTATGCTCGGCGTCACCGCGTGCCCCGGTTCTACAGCCGGGCGCAGGATCTGATTTCCGATCCTGAGGTTGATGCGGTTTACATTGCCACGCCCCCCTCGTCTCATTGTGAACTGGCACTGCAGGTCGCGGAAGCAGCGAAACCGTGCCTGGTCGAGAAGCCGATGGCGATGAACCATGCGGAGTGCCTACGGATGGTGGAGGCATTCAAGGGAAAAGGAAAACCACTTTTTGTGGCCTATTACCGAAGGGCATTGCCACGGTTCTTAAAGGTTCGGGAGCTACTGAAAGCACAGGCGGTGGGGACGTTGAGTTCTGTACATATCGTCCAGTATGGCCGGTTGGCCCTCGGGGAGGAAGCGAAGCAGTGGCGTTTTGATCCTGCCATTGCGGGCGGGGGGCTGTTTATGGATCTGGGTTCGCACGGGCTGGACCTGCTCGATTTTTTGCTGGGTCCAATTAAAGCCGCGGGCGGCTTTGCGGTGAATACCGAGGGTACTTACAGGGCAGAAGATGCGACGGCTGCCTGTTTCGAGTTCGAGTCGGGAATTGTTGGAACGGGGATCTGGAACTTTAATGCCGACCATTCGGAGGATGGGATTACATTGACAGGGTCGAAGGGGGAACTGCGGTGCCCGGTTTTTTCCGATACCGACATTATCATCAGGAGGGAGGGCAGAGAGGAGGTTTTGCCTTTTCGAAACCCTCCCCACGTGCACCAACCGCTGATTCAGACAGCAGTCAATCAGCTCCTGGGAAAGGGAATCTGTGAGTCGACGGCGGAGAGCGGCGCGCGGACTGCGTGGGTGATGGATCAGTGTCTAAAACACTACTATGGATAGGCTCAACACGTAGTAATCGAGCCAGAAGCCAAAAAAAGCTTTGGAATTCTTAGCGAAAGGAGTTGATTCATGTTTGTATCTAATCCGCATTTCTCACACGCCATCGCGCAAACCAATCTCGAAAAGCCTCCACCTGCTGCCTTCGGGCCGAAGAGAGTGGCAGCGACAGGGGCCCGGTGGAAATCCCTCTGACCTCAAGTCCCACTCGGATTCCCCAGGGAACAGGGAGTTTGTCAACTTCGGCGATGATGGTGTCGAGAAGCTGCTGACAGTCCTGCGCCGCTGCCCGGTCCCCAGCTCGAAAGCTCCGATATTCTTTGACCAGCAGCTCCGGACAAAGATTGGCCACCCCTGAAACAAAGCCGTCCCAACCAGAGGCCAGGGCCAGAAAAATCGAGCTGTCATATCCGACGAGCAAAGAGAAGTCGTCTTCGTTGCGCGCCTGAACAAAGCGAGTGAGGGCCTCTCGATTTCCACTGCTGTCTTTAATTCCTATTAGCGCCGGTTCCTCTCGAAGCAACCGAATAGAGGTCTCCAAATCCAGAGGATTGGTAAAATCGGGCAGGTTGTAAAGCAGGCACGGTAGGGGTAGAGAGCGACAGATCTCCCTGCAGAAGCTTTCCAGGTCCTCCTGCTCGTATCGATAGAAATAGGGCATGGGCAGGAGCACTGCCTGGGATCCCTCTTGAGCGGCGTGTTCGCCCAAGGCCAACACTCGGCTCAAGGAGGAGGCTCCAATGGCGCTTAGCAGGGTTGCTCTTCCCCGAGTCTTTTGGGCAGCGCACGCGATTAGCGCCTTCCTCTCTTCCAGTTCAAAGTGGGGATATTCTGAAGTGGCCCCACCTACACAAATCCCATCAATGCCCCCCGCCAGGAGAAAATCGATGAGTTGCTCAAAAGCCTTAAGGTCAATCTTTCCCTGGGCATCCAAAGGTGTG
>JALLOL010000167.1 GCA_027717875.1 Acidobacteria bacterium AH-259-L09
GGCCAATTGACGAATTAATTCGCAATATTGGTCGGCGAAAGTTAAAGTAGGGGACACCGATGTTTCGGACAGCTTACCGTCTTCCCTTTCGTTTGCTGGGCATCCCGGTGCACTTGGACGTGACCTTTCTGCTGATCCTGCCCATTCTGGCCTGGATGATTGGTCGCAACGTGGGTTTGTACATTGAAGTCCTTGAGCTGCCGATCGATCCGACACCACTTCAAGAAGGAATGACCCCTTTTCTGCTGGGTTTCATTGCGGCCATCGGACTTTTCGTCAGTATTCTAGTGCATGAACTGGGCCACTGTGTGGTGGCTCGACGTTACGGAGTCGATGTCAAAAGGATCATTCTCTGGGTCCTGGGAGGACTTGCCCAGTTCGAACGGCTTCCCCGCCGGCGGGGGGCTGAGGCACTCATTGCGATCGCTGGTCCGATCACAAGTTTCCTGGTCGGTGCTCTCTGCTGGATCTTGTTTCTCAGCGTCGGCGCAAACGCCATGCTAGCGTTTGTTTTTGCCTATCTGTCGTACATGAACGTTTTCCTGGCTGCTTTCAATCTTCTGCCGGCCCTCCCTCTGGATGGCGGACGAGTGCTGCGCTCTCTCCTGGCGCTGCGTGTGCCTTACTTACGGGCGACGCAAGTTTCTGCGAGCATCAGCAAATCCCTTGCTGTCCTCATGGGCCTGCTGGGGTTTGTCTTCTTCAACGTCTTCTTCGTGCTGATCGCCTTTTTCGTCTACATGGCGGTGAGCGGAGAGTCGCAGATTGCAGCGGTTTCCGAGATGCTCCAGGGTATTGACGTGCAAGATGTAATGACTCGCAAGGTGAAGACCGTGCGACCCGACCTTGGCGTGTCTGATTTGCTGCAAAGAATGCTCGAAGAGCGACATCTCGGCTATCCCGTGTTGGATGAGTCGGGTGAGATGGTGGGAATCATCACTCTGGACGATGTTCGAGGACTGGGGAGTTCACAAGAGACGCGAAACATCACTGCCAATGAGATCATGTCGAGGGAAATCAGCACCATCAAAGAGAGTGCCAGCGCCTGGGAGGCCTTTCAGAAAATGAGTCAAAACAACTTCAGACGTCTCATGGTTGTCGATTCGAACGGACGGTTGACGGGAATCCTAAGCAAGACGGACCTGATCCGGGCAATCCAGGTCCGAACGGTTGGATCCACCCTGGAGACTTCCGGCTCGCGGGTTGGAGGGTCTCAATTCTAAAGATTTGCCACCACTGGTCGGCATTCCCACCGCAACCGGGAGGACCTATTCAAGTTCCTGAGGAGATGAAGAGATCCTAAACAGGGGGTAAAGATGAGTTTTTTAGACGGGACATTCTATGACATCGCCATTCATACCTGGCTCATAGCAATCGGCGTTCTAGTCTTGACCTTCATTGGGCTTTATATCGTCAAAGGGGTTCTGGCGCGGCGTCTGAGCGAATTGGCCGCCCGCACCAGAACCACAATTGATGATCTGTTGGCGGAGATGCTGGCCAAGACGAAGTTCTTTTTCCTGCTGGTGATCTCCATTTACGCAGGTTCACTGGTCCTTGCTCTCCCCCCTCGAGTGAGCACTCTGATTGGGAGTATCACGATCATGGTGCTCCTCCTCCAGGCCGCGATCTGGGGAAATCGTCTTGTGGGTTACCTGATCTCCCATTATGTCAAGCTTGAGATTGCAGACGAGGCGACCAGGATGGCCTCGGCCACTGCCTTGGCCTTTATCGGGCGACTCCTGCTCTGGGGGATTCTTGTGCTGCTGGCTCTGGAGAACCTTGGCGTTGACATCACGGCTCTGGTGGCCGGTTTGGGTATCGGTGGCATAGCGGTAGCCTTGGCTCTTCAGACCGTCCTGGGGGATCTGTTCGCATCCTTGTCAATTATTCTGGATAAGCCGTTTGTGGTGGGTGATTTCATCATCGTGGACCAGCATCTGGGCGCAGTCGAGCACATCGGACTCAAGACCACGCGACTGCGAAGCCTGTCAGGTGAGCAACTGATCTTTTCCAACAACGATCTTCTGAAGAGCCGCATACGCAATTTCAAACGCATGTATGAGCGACGTATCGTCTTTTCCTTTGGTGTGGTCTATCAAACCCCTTACGAGAAGCTGGCGAAGATCCCGACAATGGTGCGCCAGATCATTGAATCCCAGGAGCCCATCCGTTTTGACCGAGCACATTTCAAACAATACGGCGATTCTTCCTTGAACTTTGAAGTGGTCTACTGGGTCAAAAGTCCAGTCTACAACGTCTACATGGACATTCAGCAAAACATCAACCTGACGCTTTTTCGGCGTTTTCAAGAAGAGGGAATTGAATTCGCCTATCCCACACAGACGCTATACATGACTTACGAAGGTGCTCCAAGCCCAACCAGCAAGGAAGCACAATAATTTGCGGTTGACACCCACAGGCTTCGTCAAAAAGATAGGAGGCCAAATGAAAGGAAGCATGACATGGCGGAAATCAGTGAAGGAAAACTAAGAGGAATAAATGCGGTAGCCGATGAGAAAGGGGTTATCCGTGCAGCAGCAATGGATCAACGTGGCTCCCTGAAGAGATCCCTGGCCAAAGAGAAAAATGTCCCAATAGAGGCGATTGAAGATGAAATGATGGCCGAGTTCAAGTGTGCCGTCATTAAGATCTTGTCTCCTCATGCCAGCGGTGTACTCCTGGACCCGGAGTACGGCTTGCCGGCGTCCAAACTGCGGCATTCTGGAGTCGGTCTTCTACTGGCCTATGAAAAATCCGGTTACGACAAGACCCAGGCTGGTCGCATTGGGCAGCTGCTTGCTGACTGGACCGTAGACCGTTCGAAGGAAGCGGGAGCCGACTGTGTCAAGCTACTGATCTATTACAATCCCTTTGAAAAAGCCTCCATCAACGATCAGAAAAAGAATTTTGTGGAGAAGGTGGGGGCGGAGTGTGCTCATCATGATATCCCCTTCTTTTTGGAGTTCGTTGGCTACGATCCGACGGGTCAAGCTGGCGCAGGTGAGTACGCTCGCAGAAAGCCGGACATTGTTGCCGAAAGCATGCGAGAATTTTCCCGCGATGTCTACAACGTCGACGTCCTCAAGGTGGAAATCCCGGTGGATCTTCGGTACACAGCAGCAACCAAGTCCTTTCAGGGTTCAGAGGCGGCCTACTCCAAAGACGAGGCTAAGGAGCTGTACCTGAAAGCGGCCCAGACGGCCCGGCGGCCCTTTATCTATCTTAGTGCCGGAGTGAGCGACGAGCAGTTCCGCGAAAGTTTGGAGTTGGCGATTGAAGCAGGCGTTAACTTTGCAGGAGTTCTGTGTGGACGCGCAACCTGGAAAGACGGTATTCCGGTATATGCGCGTCAGGGACTGACCGCCCTGGAAGATTGGTTGGCCGATCGCGGCGTTAAGAACATGCAGGCACTCAACGAAGTTCTGGTGGGTGCCCATTCCTGGAAGGAGAGGGTCTGAAGGGGGGCCGTGTCTTTAAAGACACGGCCCCCTGGGAGAACCTCTATGAAGAAGTATCGCGTTTTTGCTACCTGCGACATTGGAGCAGAGGCGCTCCATCGATTGGTTGAACAGGGCTACGAGTTGGAGCTGTACGACCGGGTGGATCCACCCCCCAAAGACCTCATCCTGAAGAAAGTCAAATCAGGAGTTGATGCTCTCATTACCACCCTTCGAGATGAGATCGATGAAGAAGTCTTTCAAGCTGGTAAGAATACGCTGAAAGTCATTGCCCAAGACGCTGTTGGATTCGACAACATTGACCGGGAGGCAGCTAACCGATATCAGATACCTTTTACCAACACGCCTGAGGTGCTCACGGAGGCCACGGCCGAGTTTGCCTTTTTTATTCTCGGTTGTGTCTCTCGAAAACTCTATCCCAGCGAGAGGTTAGTGCGCGAGAAAAAATGGAAGACCTGGCATCCTTATCTTCCCCTTCTGGGGGACGAGGCCACCGGCAAAACAGTGGCTGTCATCGGCACCGGCCGGATCGGAAAGGCTTTTATCCTCAAGTGCACGGGAATGGACATGGATATTCTTTGCCACGATGCCTTAGCCGAGGACCACGAATTCATTGCTTCCTTGCAAGAGCTGTTTGACCTGAAGTTCAAATCCAGGCTGTCCAAGCGCCGCAGGACTATCCGCTATGTCAGCTTCAAAGAGGCCTTGCAAAAGGGAGACTACGTCAGCTTACACGTGCCCCTGGCTCCAGAAACTCATCACCTGATTGACGATTCCGCGCTGGATTTAATGAAGCCCACGGCGTACTTGATCAACACGTCCCGCGGACCCATCGTGGATGAGCAGGCACTTTACCGCGCTTTGAAGGAAAACCAAATTGCAGGGGTGGCCCTGGACGTTTTTGAGCAAGAGCCGCTGTGTGAGGATTCCCCGCTGCGAGATGAGCAACTGGAAGAGCGAGTGCGCTTGTTTCATCATTTCGCCAGCGCCGGCCGCCAGACAAGACTCTCGCCAGACCCAGAGGTAGGGATGGCCGGACGGTGTGTACAGGGAGTGATCGACGTCCTGGCAGGTCACTACGGCGGGGATCCCTCCCGTATGCCCTATGTGGTGAACAAGGAAGCCTTCAAGTCGCTAGTCTCGGACCAGTAGCTTCTTCCCGGCCTCGGCAATTCTTTGAATTCCTTCCTGTAACTTCTCCATCGAAGTGGCGTAAGAGATCCTGAGATAGCCCTCCCCGTATTCACCAAAGGAGGTTCCAGACAAAACAGCCACACCCGCCTCGTGAAGGAGCAGCCCGGCCAGTTCTGAGGATTTCAGTCCCAGGCTGCGGACATTGGGAAAAACATAGAAGGCGCCCCGAGGCGTGCGGCAGGAGACTCCCTCGATCTGGTTCAAGAGTTCAAGCACTCCATCCCGCCTCCGACGAAACCTCTCCACCATTTCTGAAACGGGAGCCTGGTCACCCTTAAGCGCACTCACTCCAGCCACCTGGGTGAAGGCTGCAGTGCAGGAATTCGAGTTGACCATCAGCTTGGTGATCTGCTGGGCGAGCTCGCCCCTCATCACTCCGTAACCCAATCTCCAGCCGGTCATGGCATAGGTCTTTGAGAAACCATCCAGAATAATAGTGCGCTCCTTCATTCCAGGAAATGAAGCAATGCTTTGGTGATGGCCCTCGTAGAGAATATGGCTGTAAATTTCGTCGGAGAGAACAACCAGGTCCCGCTCGGCCAAAACCTCCGCTAGCCGGGCCAAGTCGTTCTCCGAGAGCACCGAACCGGTTGGGTTACTGGGCGAGTTTAGGATCACCATTCGTGTTCGGGGCGTCAAGGCATGAAAGAGCTCATCCACATCCAGTCGAAAATCAAGTTCTTCACGCAGCGCGATGGGGACGGCACGTGCGCCGGCGTATTCGATCATCGATTCGTAAATGGGAAATCCAGGATTCGGATAGATCACCTCGTCCCCCTGCTCCACCAGAGCGAGAAGGCTAAAAAAGATGATGGGCTTGGCTCCGGGGGTGACCACGACTTGCTCCGCATCAACGGGGATTCCTCGGCTAGAGGAAATCTCCTCCGCAATCGTTTCGCGAAGCTCCCGTATGCCCGAAGAAGGCGTGTAGTGGTGCCACCCTTCCCGAAGAGCCCGAACAGCAGCATCCACAATGTGCTGAGGAGTACTGAAGTCTGGCTCGCCAATTTCCAGGTGGACGATCTTTCTTCCTTGCGCTTCCAGCGCTTTCGCCTGAGCGAGGACCTCAAAGGCCGTCTCTGTTCCCAGTCGTGACATCCTTGGAGC
>JALLOL010000168.1 GCA_027717875.1 Acidobacteria bacterium AH-259-L09
GCTTGAGGAGTCGATGTTGTTAACAATTTATGCCACCACGTTGTTTCTGAGTGCGGCCCTGATGTTTGCGGTGCAGCCCATGTTGGGGAAGATGGTGTTGCCACTGCTGGGAGGGTCGCCAGCGGTTTGGAACACGGAAGTGGCTTTCTGTCAAGGTGTCTTGCTGTTAGGTTATCTGTATGCGCACCTCACTGCGCGTTGGCTTGGGGTAAGGTGGCAGGCGGTAGCCCAATGTTTTCTTATTCTGCTGCCTCTTCTCGTTTTGCCCATTGGTATTGTCGGGGACTGGACCCCCCCCACCGAGAAGAACCCCGTGTCATGGCTGTTGTTGCTTTTAGTGGCAGTCTTGGGCCTTCCATTCTTTGTAGTCGCTACTACCAGTCCCATGCTTCAAAAATGGTTCGCAAGCACGAGCCATCCCAAAGCACGAGACCCCTATTTTCTCTACGCAGCCAGTAACGCGGGCAGTTTGCTCGGGCTTCTCGGCTACCCGGTCCTCCTGGAGCCATATTTTCATGTGAAGGGTCAGAGTTTGCTGTGGGAAGGGGGCTACGGACTCCTCGTGTTGCTAATGGCGGCTTGTGCGGTTAGTGTGTGGAGATCTCCTGGCGCCGATATCCGGGAGAAGTCTCCATTGCAGGGCATGGGACTGGCCGCGCCGCCGGCAGAAAATCGGGAACCGCTGACGGCTCGTCGGCGCATTCGCTGGGTTTTATTTGCGTTTGTGCCCTCGAGCTTGATGTTGAGTGTCACCACTTATCTTTCAACCAACATCTCGCCGGTTCCGTTGTTCTGGGTCATTCCGCTTTCCATCTATCTGCTCACTTTGATTCTGGTTTTTGCCCGGCGAACATTTCTACCGCAGCAGGTCATGGTCCGCACTTTCCCAATCGTGATGCTTCCCCTGGTGATTGTCATCATACTTCAGGCCACCCAGCCGATCTGGTTGATGTTTTTGCTTCATCTAATCGCTTTTTTCGTCACGGCAATGGTGTGTCACGGAGCAGTCGCAACTGATCGCCCCGCGACCATCCATCTAACGGAGTTTTATCTGTGGATCTCCTTGGGTGGGGTTCTGGGGGGAGTATTCAACGCGCTGCTGGCCCCGGTTTTATTTTCGACGCTGCTAGAGTATCCACTGGCCCTGGTATTAAGCGGTCTGCTCCTGGTCTGGGCAAAGCCTCGTGAAAGCATTCGGTACGGGTGGGTTGATCTTGCACTTCCGGCTGGACTTGCAGTCCTGTTCGCCGGGCTCATACTGGGCTTTGAGGCTCTTCAACTAACTGGCGGCTCGCTCAGTCAGGCGGTGACATTTGGAGTCCCGGCGGTCCTTTGCTACAGCCTTTCCACACGACCCTTGCGCTTTGGTCTCGGTCTGGGAGCTCTGCTTCTGGCCAGTGGACTGTATAGCGCAGGGGAAGGAGATCTCATCTACAGGGAACGCAATTTCTTTGGCGTGCATCGAGTTTTGCATGATCCGCAAGGGCGTTACCATGTACTTTCCCACAGTGGCACCCTACACGGCAAGCAAAGTCTGGAAGCCTCTCGTCGCTGTGAGCCGCTCGCTTACTACCATCCTAGCGGGCCGCTAGGGCAATTATTTACTGCCTTCCGTGCTGAGGCAGCAACGTGGCGAGTGGCTGCCGTGGGTCTTGGTGCTGGATCGATCGCTTCTTATAGTCAACCTGGTCAGCGATGGACTTTTTACGAGATTGATCCCACTGTGGTGCGCCTTGCGCGTGATCGGCGTTATTTTAGCTTCTTGAGTGACTGCGGCCCCGACGTGCAGGTGGTTCTTGGTGACGCTCGGCTCTCTTTAGCCAAGGATTCCAGCCGCCGCTTTGATGTACTAATCCTCGACGCCTACAGCTCGGACTCCATCCCGGTTCATATGATCACTCGCGAAGCGCTCGAACTCTACCTCGACAGAATCAGTGAGGATGGATTGCTAATCTTCCACATTTCCAATCAATATCTGGATTTAAGACCGGTTCTCGGAAATCTGGCCCAAGATGCCGGGCTGGTGTGCCTGCTGCAAAATGACCTCATCCTCTCAGAGGAGGAGAGATCACTGGGCAAGGAACCGTCCCAGTGGGTTGTCATGGCCCGTAACCCGGAGGAATTGCGAAAGCTGGCTGATGACCCGCGCTGGCAGATACTTAAGGGGTCGGGTGCAGCTGCGTGGACTGATGCCTATTCCAGCGTATTGAGCGTCTTGAACTGGTGGGGGACCAAGGGGGTCAAACCTTGAGTTTTGAGTTTTTGGATCCAAAAACTCAAAACTCAAGGTCTGACCCCTCTTAATTGCCAGCTCTTGAGCAGGGGGATTAAAGCGTTGTCCGTGGTGTCCAATTGCAGAGGAGTTATGGCAATATAGCCCTGCAGGACGGCCGATAAGTCGGTGTTCGGTTCCGCACGAATTATCGGCTGGTAAGTCGGCCAGAAATAGCCCTGCCCGTTGGGCATCTTTCCTTTCACGTAGAGGGAACGGGAAACCTCCAAGCTAAGGGACCCGATTTTCACTCCTTTGACCTTATCTTTTGGCAGCGCCGGGTAATTGACGTTGATGAAGGTCTTGGGTGGAAGCTTCTCTTTCAAATACCTTTCCACCAGGTGGGCTGTGAACTCTGCTGCGCCGTCAAAGTCCATTTGCGAGCCGGCCTGAATGGAAACGGCGATAGAGGGAATTCCCTTAAAGGCAGCCTCACGGGCCGCACCCACAGTGCCGGAGTAATAAGTCACCAGGCCAAGATTCACACCATAGTTGCCTCCCGAAACCACAATATCCGGGGTCTCGGACAGTAGACTTTCCAGTGCCAGACTGACGCAAGTGGCTGGCCGGGCGGTGATGGCATGCCAAACAGAGCCCTGGTCATCCGTCCAGGTGGTCACAAAAATTGGATTGCGTCCCGTGGTCAACCCATGGCTGGTACCACTCTGATTAGTGACCGGAGCTGCCACGGTCACTTTGCCCGCTCGCCTCAGAGCCTTGTACATGGCTGACAACCCCGGAGCATCAATGCCGTCGTCATTGGTGAGGAGAATGTGGGGTAGGTCTTGGGCTGGACCGTAAAGAGAGAAGGACAGTGTTACAAAGAAAAGAAATACAAAGAAAAGAAACAGTTTTCTCATCTGATCACCTCCAAAGAAAATTGCTGACCCCCTGACCCCCTTGTCTCCTTGTCTCCTTATCCCCAAAGACCACTGGGTCAGCAATTTTCACATTCCTTCAAAGTCCGACTTATTTCTTCAGAAAGTTGAGGGCGGCCCGATGGAACTCGACTGGTTTCTCTCTCTGAGGCCAATGCCCGCATTGCTGCAGAATGCACAACCTGGAATTTGGAATCAACTTCTGAGCTGCCCTTGCCCACTTTACCGGGACCAATTTGTCATCTGATCCGTGAACGACCAATGTGGGTACGGTGATTTCGCCCAGCCTGTTCAGGAAATTGCTGCGAAAACCGGACCAATCCATTTCGTTCTCCAGGTAGGATCTCCAGGCTCGTCCCGTCCCCGGAGTCGAGATAGCTGCAAAAATCTCCTCCGCCAGATCTTCAGTAATCACTTCGGAATTGTAAACGATATATCGCAGGCTCAATTTTATCGTTTCCCGACTGCGACTAGCGACCTTTCTTACCCTTGCATGGAGCCAGGGCATTTTGACCATCAGTTTAGCCAGAATCTGCCACCGCAAACGCGTGCCGAAGCCGGCACTGCTGACCAAAACCAGCTTTTCAACTCTCTGGGGAAATTGAAGAGTAAAGTTTAAAGAAATCTGTCCTCCCATTGAAAGCCCGACGAGACAAAACTGATTCAGGCCCAGGTTTTGAACGAAGCGTTCGAGGAAGTGCGTGTAATACTCAGTCGTGTAATTAATATTCGGTTTGTCACTCTTGCCGTACCCGGGTAGATCCGGAGCGAAAACCCGGTAGGCTTGGGAAAACGGGCCGATACTCGACCACCAGGAAAGGGAAGCTGAATCGGCACTCCCACCGTGAAGCAGAACCACACAAGAGCCTGTTTCCCCCGCCGCCAGGTAATGGATCCCAACCCCATCGATTTCGATCCAGTGGTCTTTTGCCGGACCAAACAGTAGTCCGTCCTTTGTGGGTGATTGTCTCAAAGTGCTTCCTCGGCTTGGTAGGAATATAATAGAAGCAATGGCCTTGGACCGCTTTGCTTCATTCTGGATTTATCCCTCCCTTGCCTGCTTTCTTCTGTACCTTTCATCCGTGTCCGGCGAAGACCTCAAGTGGAACACTCTGCTTTGGCTGGTTCCCATCGGCCTGCTTATGTGGAGCTTGCTGGAATATGTTTTACACCGTTTTTTCTTTCACTGGACTCTTCAGAATCCCAAAATGAGACGGATACTACAACAACTTCATCTAAGCCATCACGGAGATCCCAGAAATCCTGACAAAATCTTGGTTCGACCCATCTACAGCTTGCCCGTTTCCGCTTTATTGTTGGGAGCTCTTTATGTATTGGCAGGTTTCTTTGCAGCTGTTGGATTGCTGATCGGAATTTGGCTGGGGTTTCTCTACTATGAATCGGTACACTACCGATTACATCTGAGCATTAGCAGTAACGGCCTGCTGAGGTACCAACGCCGCCGGCACTTTTATCACCACTTCGTCGACGACGACAATTGCTTTGGGGTGACATCCCCTTTATGGGATCTTCTTTTCGGCACCTATCGCCGGATTCGGTAAGGGGTAAGGGGGTCACACGTCCCCTCCCCTCCAAAATTGGAAATTCACGCTCTGACCCCCTAGAATCTCGGCTCATGTGGCTGGCCCTCGGCATTCTGTTAGTGGCTCTGATATCCCTGGTGGTGGGATTTCTATTGGCTCTCTGGTGGATTGTTCCGCGTTTGGAGAACCTTTTCGTGTTTAGACCTACCCGGGAAGTGTCCAAAACACCCGCCCAGCTGGGAATTCCGTTTGACCAGTATTTTATTGAAACTTCAGATGGCTGCCGCTTGAGCGCATGGCACATGCGACCTTCTGATCCTTTGGGCTCTGTCATCTATTTCCACGGAAATGGTGGAAATTTGGGCATTTTAAACGAGATCTTCGATTTGCTCTTCCGTTTCGGTTTGGAGGTTCTAGCCGTGGATTATCGGGGCTATGGGTGGAGTTCGGGAACTCCCAGCGAGAAAGGCCTTTATCAGGATGCAGTCGCCACTGTTCGTTACTTTCACAACCATTTGAGGGATTCAAAACTGCCCTTGCTCTACTGGGGAAGATCACTGGGCAGCTGCTTTGCTGCCTACGCGGCGAGTCAAGTTCCGCCGGACGGATTGATTCTCGAAACAGGATTTACGAGTAAGGCCTCGCTTGCCAAATATTATCCCCAGTTCCGGGCCTTTTATCCCTTTTCGCGCTGTCGTCTGGAGACGCTTCGGTATTTGAAAGATCATTTATTCCCGGTGCTGGTTATACATGGGGATCGAGATCGGACGATTCCTTCAGAACAAGGACGTGCGTTATTTGAAGGATTGACAAGACCCAAGGAATTTTACTGCGTAAAAGGGGCTGACCACGTCAATGTTCACCGTCTCGACAGCGCTTCTTACATGAGGCGAGTGCTGCAGTTTGTAAAGCAGGTGAAACCGTCTCTGAAGCACTAAAGGAGCTGAAAGAAACCCAGGCAGAGCCGCGACTATCAAGGAGCGGCAGGGAACTTGACATGCTGATTTGGCTTGCCGCTCCCTCGCG
>JALLOL010000169.1 GCA_027717875.1 Acidobacteria bacterium AH-259-L09
ATGGGCTCTGATCCAGTAGTGCGCACTAACTTCATTCTTGTAACATGGTATACTAAGTAGCAAGGTATTTACTTTAAGAGGTCAAATGAAGTTGCTTAAAAGACGTGCTGTCAAGGTAGCCGATGAGGTATGGATCGCTGCTGCTTTGCTGCACTGCGAGAACTCTGACTGCTCGGATTTCACCGTCAAAGAAATCGTTGGACGAGCAAAGACTGAAGGGATCGGAGGAGAGCTGCGTCCTGGAGTTTATGTCCACGCGGTGCAACACTGTGTTGCCAACCGATCCCCGAATCCTGGGCGTTATCGCATGCTTGTCGAAACTGCTGGGATGAGGCGACGCCTTTTTCGAAAAGGGGATGTTTACCACCCTGCCCGCGAGGGTGCAAAGATCGTCCCGGCGAAAGAGGAAATCCCGGCCGAGTACCACTGCTTGGTGGACTGGTATTCCTCGGTATACACGCTGAGCGAAGCCGCCGCCGAAAAGAACGACCCCATCCTGGGGCTGCGCGGCTTGGGGAAAGAGATCTGGGCGGGCGAGGATCCGGATAGCTATGTAAGCCGGCTGCGCCAGGATTGGTCGTGAGCCGGATTTTCTGGGACACGAACCTGTTTGTTTATCTGATGGAGGACTACCGGGAGCTTTCCGAGCGCGTCATCACCCTGCGCAAGCGCATGCTGCGCCGTGGCGATCAGCTTTATACCTCGACGCTGACGCTCGGTGAGGTGCTGGTCAAGCCAGTGGAAGCGGGAAACAGACCACTGCGGGAAAAGTACGAAGAGGCATTGAGGATGGGTACAGTTCTGATTCCGTTCAATGAAGAGGCTGCACGCATTTATGCTGAAATTCGCCAGGACCGCACCATTCGGCCTCCCGACGCAATCCAACTGGCTTGTGCTGCGCAGGCCCGGGTGGATCTTTTCATCACCAACGATGAGCGGCTGAGCGAAAAGGCGATCCCGGGAATCCAATTCCTCAGTTCTCTGCAGAAGGCTTTTCTCTAACCAGAAGGAAGGCTTCGTTCCTTCTCCTCGCTGTCTTTGTCGCTCTTTTGATTCTCAGGAAGTAGCCGCATCACCCTGGAGGACCGACGGAGCTGATTTCTACTCGTGGTTTTCGATTGCCTTTTAACCCACCAAAGGCTTAACATTTACTAGAAATACACTCGCGACTCGGGAGGGAGCATTTTGGTCGGTACCACCATCAGCCATTACAAAGTCATTGAAAAGATAGGCCAAGGCGGCATGGGAGAAGTCTACCGTGCCCAGGACACCAAGCTGGGCCGTGAGGTGGCCATTAAAGTTCTGCCTGATCTGTTCGCCCAGGATAGGGAGCGGCTGGCCCGCTTTGAGAGAGAAGCCAAGCTTCTGGCATCGCTAAACCACCCCAACATCGCAGCCATTTACGGCTTGGAGGAAACCGAGGGAGTTCGATTCCTGGTTCTGGAGCTGGTCGAAGGGGAGACCCTAGCTGAACGGGTAGCCAAAGGGCCACTGCCTGTAGAGGAGGCTTTAGAGATCTGCCGTCAGATTGCCGAAGGAGTGGAAGCAGCACACGAGAAAGGAGTCATCCACCGGGACCTGAAGCCCGCCAATGTGAAGATCACACCCGAAGGAATGGTCAAGGTGCTGGACTTTGGTCTGGCCAAGGCGTTGGAGGGCGAGAGACCTGTTACAGACATTTCCCAATCTCCCACCCTGACCGAGGAGATGACTCGTGCGGGTGTGATTTTGGGGACGGCAGCTTATATGAGCCCGGAACAAGCCCGTGGCAAGCGGGTAGACAAGAGGGCGGATATCTGGGCTTTCGGCTGCGTGCTGTATGAACTATTGACCGGCAAGCGACCCTTTGAGGGAGAGACGATCACGGAAACCCTGGCTGGGATTCTCAAGGGTGAGCCGAATTGGGAGGCGCTTCCTGAGAACACACCTTGGAGGGTTCGAGATCTTCTGCATCGATGCCTCCAGAAGCACCCTCATGATCGTCTCCGGGACATTGGCGATGCCCGAATTGAGATAAAGAAGGCTCTTAGCGAGCCCGCAACGGTATCGCCGATTGGGTTGATCAGTGCAGCACAGCCTGCCCGATGGAAGCGGGCGATTCCGTGGGGCGTAGCTGGTCTGATAACAGTGGTTCTTCTGATTTCGCTGGTGGGCCTGTGGCAGGCAGCCCTGCCGGTCGATCAGCCTCTCATGCGCCTGAAGGTCGAGCTAACCCCCAGCGAATCACTCTGGACGGATATTGGAGCCAGTGCAGTACTCTCACCCGACGGCGCACACCTGGCTTATGTCATCGGCAGTGGAACCTCCGGGCAGCTCTACCTGAGAAAACTCGACCAGCTGGAAGCCACGCTTTTATCTGGAACCGAGAGCGCTTACCATCCCTTCTTCTCACCTGATGGCCAGTGGGTGGCCTTCTTCACCCTGAGAGAACTAAAGAAGGTCTCCGTCTTTGGTGGGGCACCACTGACTCTCTGTGATGTGAGTCGCAATCGCGGCGGAAGTTGGGGACCTGACGACACTATTATCTTTGCTCCTACACCCAACAGCGCTCTGTCCCGGGTGCCCGCGCTCGGAGGCACACCGGAACAATTGACGGTTCTTGACGAGGGAGAATACTCCCATCGCTGGCCTTATGTACTGCCGGGCGGTAGGGCGGTGCTCTTTACCGCCCATACCTCTGGAAGGAATTTTGACGATGCCAACATCGAGGTACTAATACTAGAGACGGGTGAGCGCAAGGTCCTTCATCAGGGAGGCTTCTACGCCCGCTATGTGCCTTCCGGTCACCTAGTTTATGTGCGCGAAGGCACACTGTTTACCGCGCCCTTTGATCTGGACCGGCTGGAGCTGACCGGCCCTCCCGCTCCCATCTTGGAGGGCATTCTGTCGAATTCAAGCTTGGGCGGCGCCCAGTTCGCGTTTTCTCAAACGGGGACTCTGGTTTACCTGGCGGGAACCTCGAGGGGGGGAGAATACTCCATGGTATGGATGGACCGGCAGGGGGCTGTGACTTCCCTGTCAGGAGAGCGTCGCAGGTATTCCAGCCCTCGCTTTTCGCCCGACGGAGGTCGGCTGGCCTTACAAATCGATTCGGAATCGAACCAGGATGTATGGGTGTATGAAATTGAGCGCGAAACCATGACGCGCCTCACCTTCGATGAAGCCGCTGACTCCCTCCCCATCTGGTCACCTGACGGTCGGGACCTGGCCTTCAGTTCAGACAGAGAGGGAGGGCAGTTAAACCTGTACCGAAAACGGGCTGATGGCTCGAGAGAGGCGGAGCGGCTGAGCGAAAGCAAGAATAATCAGGTTGTCACCTCCTGGTCGCCCGATGGCAATTTCCTGGCCTTTAATGAAGAGCGCTCCGAAACCGGTTGGGACATCTGGGTGCTGCCCCTTGAAGGGGACCGAAAGCCGGAACTCTTCCTGGGTACACGCTTTGTTGAGGTCTTTCCAGGCTTTTCTCCCGATGGCCGCTGGATCGCATACATGTCCAACGAGTCGGGACGGTATGAAATCTATGTCCGGCCCTTTCCTGGCCCCGGCGGCAAGTGGCAGATTTCAACTGAGGGAGGCGGTTTACCGCGCTGGTCCCCAGACGGACGGGAGCTCTTCTATCGCAATGGGAACAAGATGATGGCTGTTGCTGTGAGAAGTGAAGGGGAGTCCTTGCGGGCCGGAAAGCCCCGGCAGTTGTTTGAAGGATCATTCCCGAGTCTTTTCCCTTACCCGGACTACGACGTCACCCCCGACGGCAAGCGCTTTGTGATGTTCAAGATGGATACAGAAAAAGAAGAAGCTGCATTCACCCACCTGAATTTCGTCCTGAACTGGTTTGAAGAACTCAAGCGCCTCGTGCCCACGGCGAAGTGACTCCCACTTCAGTTTGGAGCCTGCTATATGAAAAGGAAAAGAACTCGGGAATTATTTCTTTGGAGTCTGAATTTTTGTGTTCTGATTGCCCAGTGCTGCACAGGTTTTGCCCAGGCAATTCCTTTTGCTGACAACGGCGCCTTGAAGATGTTCTACGATAACCGGATGTACCCCCAAGCAGTGGAGTATGAGAAGAGCGTCTATATCGTGTGGAGAGGGCACAAAGGCTTTCCCTACATCATATCGTATGATCTGGAAAGTCGCAGATTTTTGAAGCCTTTTATGCTGCTCACCGGCATGGAAGATCAGGTGGACGCTAAGAAGTATAAAAAGGATCACCATTATGCGCCGGTTACATGGGTTGACAGCAAAGGTTATGTGCATGTCTTGTTTGGCTGCCACATTTCAGCCGGAGTGCATCTGATTTCCAAGAGGCCAGGAGATATAACTCAATGGGAGGACGGTTCTGCTGTTTCCGACACTTTGTCTTACCCTAAGGTTCATCAGATTTATGACAATAAGACTCTCATATACTTTCGCCAGGGCGGTCATCTTGGTTCATGGAAATACCGCATCTCTTCCAATAGCGGCAGGACGTGGGTTGGTCCTAATAATTCCCTGGTTGATCTCAACACTGAGCCGCAAGATGGATTGCTGGCGGATCATGCTGGGTCATATCACACCACGCATGTGAGCAAAGATGGCAGGATGCTGCATGTGGCTTTTATCTGGAAGGTTGAAGAACCGGTCCTGAATTCCAGGTATAACAGCATGCTAACGGATCACACACAGCGGTATAACCTCTACTATCTCAAAGTCGACCTTCCCTCCGGGAAAGCCTTTAATTACAACGGCAAGGAACTCGCGTCCCCTGTGAATAAAGCGGCTGCCGATCGGGAATGCCTGATTTGGGATACGCAAGAGCGAGTTGTGGCTGTCGGGCCTTCTATAGTCCTGGATGAGAATGATCAGCCTTATTTCCTGCTTCCTGTATCGGATGAAACACCGTATAAGTGCCGGTTCTATTTCGTGAGGCGTCAGAATGATCAATGGGTGAAAACAGCAATCGCCCCTACATCGCACCCTTTCAAATGCTTGTCATCTGCATAGAAGTGATGACGGATTGTTTAAGGCTTACCTGGTAACTGGTGAAGGTGAGAATATTTCGGAGGAAGAAA
The DNA here is from genome assembly GCA_027717875.1 of Acidobacteria bacterium AH-259-L09. The sequence goes on from JALLOL010000169.1 coordinate 5,052, forward strand.
TGGAGCGTTACGGATGGGGGGACAGGGTACAGGAGTGGGTTTCAGATGATAACGGAGAACACTGGAAACTGAGTAAAGATCTCACCCCGATAATAGGGCATAAATATCAGAATATCAAATTCGTGTCACAGAGTGTGAGAGGAATTACCAGGGATATACTCCTGTTTTATGGATGGCAGGACAGTAACGGGGATGGAACCGGCTTCCTGTGGGATAACAGAGAATAAGCGTAATCACTATTTCAATCCCGAAACCCTCATTCAGCTGCCATCGCAGCCCAGGCCGAGAGTTTCTTCAAATTTGAGTGCACATCCGTATCTCTTCTCCGATAACTGATCAACTCGGATCACCGTCCCAACCGCCTCAAATGGAGCTTCTGAGTCCTCCAGCTGCATGTGAATTCTTACGCTTTCAGAAATGTCAGGGCAAGTATCCGTCTGGAAATAAGCACCGTAAACACTAATATTCTTAATGGTGACTTCTCTTTGCTCTTCTTTGCCTTCAATGTCAAAAGTGGCGGTTCCCTTAAGTTCGCCCTCAAACCGCTTTGCTGCCCTCCTCTCAGTCTCGTCCATGATCCTGCTTATCTAATCCTACTCTGGAGGTGTGATCATTTTATCTAGCCTGTCTAGCCTGTTCACACTATCATAGTTACTCTCTCTGTTGG
>JALLOL010000017.1 GCA_027717875.1 Acidobacteria bacterium AH-259-L09
CGGCGATAGCCATCTTCTTTAGCTCGCTCTCCGAGATTGGCGCTATCCCCAACTCCTCCGCCTTTTTCAGCTTGGAGCCGGGTCCTTCACCTACGACCAGAAAATCGGTCTTCGAGGACAGCGAGGAAGTCACTCTGCCGCCATGGCTTTCGATAAATTCAGCGGCTTGGCTGCGGCTGAAGCTCGGTAAGGTACCGGTAATGACAAAGGCCCTGCCTGAGAAGGAACCCTCACCCTTCAATGTTTCACCGGCAACCTGAAACTGAAGTCCGGCCTTCTTCAGCTTCTCAATCAGTCGGCGATTATCTTCTACTTGGAAATAGTCGTGGACGCTGCGGGCAATTTCCGGTCCGACACCCTGGATGGAGGAGATTTCATCCTCAGGCGCGGCTGCCAGGGAGTCAATGTCGCCGAAGTCAGCGACCAGAAGTTCGGCAATGCTTTCCCCTACATGACGGACTCCGAGAGCAAACAAAACACGCTGAAAGCCTTGTGACTTACTTTGCTCAATGCCGTTGAGCAAGTTCTTGATAGACTTTTCCTTAAAGTTAGGAAGCTTGGCGAGATCCTCGGCAGTCAAAAAATACAAATCAGCCGGATCTTCTATGAGCTCCAATTCGAGAAGCTTCTCCAATGTCTGCGGTCCCAATCCGCGAATGTCCATAGCGCCTTGGCTGACGAAATGTTTGAGCGCTTCCAGAACCTGAGCCGGACAATTGCGGTTCGTGCAATAGGCCATGGCGTCTCCCGGTTTGCGTCTTACCGCAGCACTGCAAGCGGGACAACGATCCGGGTAGGTGAATGGTCGCTCTTGACCGGTTCTTTTCTCACGCACCGGACCAACAACTTGTGGAATCACGTCTCCTGCCCGTTTGACGACCACGAGGTCCCCTTCACGGATGTCCTTGCGACGGATATCGTCTTCATTGTGAAGCGTCGCCGTGCGGATCGTGACTCCGCCGACTTGAACCGCTTCCAGGAGGGCATAAGGGTTTAATGCTCCACTGCGACCCACGTTGATTTTGATCTCATGAAGACGCGTCGTGGCCAACTCACCCGGAAATTTGTAGGAGATGGCCCATCGCGGGTCACGGCTCACGACTCCCAGACGATCCTGATAATCGAGACGATTAACCTTCACCACAATCCCATCAATCTGATAATCCAAGGATTTTCGTTTGCTTTCCCATTCGTGGCAAAACCGGATAACTTCCTCCATCGACGGTTGATATCGGTGTTGAGGATTAACAGGAAAACCCCATTCACGCAGCTGTTCCAGGACCTGGATCTGCGTCTTGAAATTCAGGCCTTCCAAATAGCCAACCGAGTAGGCAAAAAAGGCCAATGGCCGTGATGCGGTGACCTGGGGATTGAGTTGGCGAAGCGCTCCGGCGGCTGCATTTCGCGGATTCGCGAATGGACTTTCCCCTTCCTGGGCGCGTTCTTCGTTAATCCGCTCGAATGCAGAGATGGGAAGATAAGCTTCTCCTCGAACCTCAACCACTTCAGGCTTCTTATTGTCCCGAAGTTTCAGTGGAATGGCCCGAATTGTTCTTAGATTGGCGGTAATGTCCTCTCCAATTAAGCCATTGCCTCGAGTCGCCCCTCGCACAAACACTCCATCTTCGTAACTGAGGGCCACGGCCACACCGTCAATCTTTAACTCAGTCACGAAGTCAATTTCCACGCTCTCGAGCAGGTTGCGGATCCGCTTGTAGAAGGCACGCAGTTCCGCTTCATCGAAGGCATTGGCCAGGCTTAACATCGGCCTTCGATGTTGCACTTTCTGGAATTTTTTCTGAGGTTCGCCGCCGATACGCTGTACCGGCGAATCTGGAGAAGCCAGCTCTGGGTACTCCCCCTCTAGTTCAACCAGCTCCCGGAACATGCGATCGTATTCCTGGTCGCCAATGACGGGATCGTCGAGCACATAATATTGGTAATTGTGGTACTCAATCTCCTTGCGCAGCTCAGAGATTCGTTCCGTGGCCCAATCGATGTTTTTTTTCACGAAGGGTGAATATAGCACACCCGCACTTCCCTTGGTCCTTTGCCCTGGCTGCCAAATTTGTTATCATAACAGGTGCGTATGAGCACTCCGATCATCACCAAAATCATGTTCACGATCACATTTCCCGCCAATAATGGGAGGACTCATGTGGACTCATTGAAACTGCATTCGCTGGCTAAGAAACAGCTTTCCGATATGGAAGTTATCGATACGATTGACCACCTGTTTAAGTGCCAGCGCTGTTTTGAAGAATATCGTTTTATTCTTACCTCGTACCAGGCTTCCCTCTGACCCCCGGTGGGTGTATCAGTCGTTAAATCCCATGAGATTGGATTCGGACGCCTTCCATTATAATCCCATCAGATTGGATTTGGACGCCTTCCAGTACCTTTCTAAGGGGAAATTTTGGAAAGATCTATGGAAGGAGATGGATGGGGATGATTGCTGGGGGACGGCCGCCCAATTGAGTTACTACTTCTTACTGGCCTTCTTTCCCTTCCTCATTTTCCTCAGCGCACTCATTGGTTTGATCCCTCTGGAGCCGGGACTACTCGAGAAGATGCTGCTTGAAATGCATCAGTTTCTACCCGAGAGGACCTACACCTGGGTTCGCAACATCGCCGTTAACCTGGTCAATTCCGGCAACACCGGAGTGCTCTCCCTGGGCATTTTGTTGGCACTGTGGTGGGCATCGATAGCCTTTAATGGGATTGGAGGAGTGCTGAATCGAGCCTACGCGATTCGGGATCCGCGCTCCTACTTCAAAGTACGCTTGGTCGCGGTGGGTGTGACGATTCTGGTATCAATTTTTGTGATCAATTCAGGGATTCTTCTTTTTTTTGGCGACTGGCTTATCAAACTGCTGCTGAGTCGAATCACAATCGAACCCTATCCTTCCTTTCGGGCTCATCTAGGAACCATTTACTCCGCCAGTCGTTGGATTTTGATCTTCCTTTTACTCAACATTGGAATCCAAATTGTTTACTCTGCTCTTCTGGCACGGCGCCTTCCCTGGACTCTTCTATCTCCGGGCAGTATGATTGCCACCCTGGGGTGGATTGTCGGATCCAGAGGATTCGCCTTTTGCGTCAATCGATTCGTCAGCTACGAAATTTATCAGAGACTATATGGAAGTCTGGGAACCCTCATTGTGCTGATGATCTGGTTTTACCTTTCCAGTTTTTTCTTGCTGCTGGGAGGCGAAATCAACTCCGAAATCTATCACGTGCGCGAAAAAAATGGGACTGACTTCAAAAAAGACTTGACGCCGCAATCAGTCTAACCGAACATCAAAGGCGGGAAGGGGCCAGCGATTTGGGGTGTGTCCTGTCGGGACTTCCAAGGAGGAGAGAAGACTGGCCCCTGCCCATAAGAATCACCCTGCCAACTTAGATGCAGTTATTCTAAGAAAGTTTTACAAAATATGTAAAAGTGCGATCTTACTCACCGGGAAACGATTGTTTTTCAAAGTGTTGAAGCGAATCAAGGTATTTGAGTCCTGAACCGGTGTTCAAAAGAACCACTTTTTCTTCGCGGCCAATCCATTGCCTTTCCCGCAACTTTTTTACAGCCGTCCAACAGGCTGCCCCTTCAGGCCCCAGGAACAAACCCTCAGAGGATCCAACTTGGTGGATGTCCTGGTAGATTTCCAAATCAGTTACACTCACTGCCTGCCCTCGGCTCTGCCTTAACACCCGAAGGATCAAGAAGTCCCCAATTGCCTTGGGAACGCGAATGCCGGAGGCAAAGGTCCGAGGAGAGACCCAAACCTCCGCGGAATCCTTGCCCTCCTGAAAGGCTTTCACAATGGGTGCACAACCCTCGGACTGGACGGCGACCATTCGAGGACGTTTTCCGTCGATCCAGCCCAGCTCCTCCATCTCGGTGAAAGCCTTCCAGATGCCGATTAAACCGGTGCCTCCCCCCGTGGGATAGACAATCACATCGGGGAGCTGCCACTGGAATTGCTCGGCCAACTCGTAACCCATGGTCTTTTTCCCTTCGATCCGGTAGGGCTCCTTCAGGGTAGAGAGGTCAAACCATCCCGCTTTGTCCTTGCGTTCGGCAACAATCCCAGCTGCGTCGGTAATGAGCCCATCGATGAGCTCTACATGTGCCCCCGCCATTTTTGTTTCAACCACGTTTGCCAAAGGGGTATCCTTGGGCATGAAGACAAAAACTTCCATACCGGCCCTAGCACCATATGCAGCCAATGCTCCACCGGCATTGCCTGCTGTGGGTATGGCAACTTTTTTCACACCCAATTTACGGGCCATGGACACAGCCGCTGAAAGCCCTCGAGCCTTGAAGGTTCCGGTAGGATTCAGGGACTCGTCTTTCACATACAAGGCAGAAAGACCATGGCTGGATCCCAATCGTTTCAATTGTAGAAGCGGGGTGTATCCTTCACCCAGACTGACAATGTCATGTTGGCTGTCCACAGGCATAACCTCGTGGTATCGCCACATATTAGCTGGTCGGTTGATCAAGGCTGTCTTCTTACTTCTCCGTCTAATCTCATCCAGATGGTAGCGGACCAGAAGCGGGGACTGGCAACTCAGGCAAAGAGTGTGCAGTGCCCGGGGTGAAAAGGTCTTAGCGCAGCGGGAACACTCAAGATGCTTAGCGAAGGACATGCTCACTCCATGACGTTCCAGGTTTCAAGTTCCAAGTTTCAGGTTCCAGGTTCCAGGTTCCAGGTTGCATGTTCCAGGTTTCAAGTTCCAGGTTTCAAGTTCCAGGTTCCAAGTTCCAGGTTCCAGGTTCCAAGCTCCAGGTTCCGAGTTCCAGTTTCCAGTTTCCAGTTTCCAGGTTGACAGCTGAAAATTCTCTTCTGAATTCTGGCTCCTGACTCCTTTCTCCTGACTCCTTTCTCCTGACTCCCTTCTGAAACCTGAAACTCGACGCTGCTTTTGCTCGGCTGCTGAGGCTTATATTATACTTGAGTCCATTATGGCAGCTCTGCGGGGTACGACCATACTTTTAGTCAGGCGTGGCAGCCAGGTTGCTCTGGCCGGAGACGGCCAAGTGAGTCTGGAGGACACGATCATCAAGGCTACAGCCAGGAAGATTCGCCGTCTTCACGATGATCAGGTTTTAGCCGGCTTTGCCGGCTCAACGGCTGATGCCTTTTCTCTTTTCGCTCGCTTTGAGAGCAAGTTGGAAGAGTTTCATGGGAACCTTCCCCGAGCTGCCGTGGAATTAGCCAAGGAATGGCGCACCGACAAAGTCTTGCGACACTTGCATGCACTCCTGGTAATTAGCGACAAAACTAATTCCTTCTTGGTTTCTGGAGATGGAGACTTAATTGAACCGGACGATGGCCTCATTGCCGTTGGATCCGGAGGTCCATATGCCCTGGCAGCAGCTCGCGCGCTGCTGAAGTTTACAAAGAAATCAGCACCCGAAATTGCCGAGGAATCTCTGAAAATCGCAGGAGAGATTTGTGTCTATACAAACACCTGCATAACTGTCGAATCCCTTTGAATCATTTCTAAGTGGTTATCGACTTGAATTTCTAATTTTCGTCATGGCTACTCACCCATTAAAAACACAACTCGAAGAAGGTCCCTTCAATCTGGATGAGATGACACCCGGGCAGATTGTGTATGAGCTCGACAAGTACGTGGTGGGCCAACGCAAGGCCAAGCGTGCAGTGGCAGTGGCACTTCGGAATCGAATGCGCAGACAGAAGTTATCTGCGGAAATGGCCGAAGAAATCCAACCCAAGAACATCCTCATGATTGGATCGACAGGCGTCGGAAAGACAGAAATCGCGCGCCGCCTGGCTCGGCTGGCCAATTCCCCCTTCCTGAAAGTGGAAGCCAGTAAGTTCACCGAAGTGGGTTACGTCGGCCGTGATGTCGAGTCCATCATTCGGGACCTGGTCGATATCGCTGTGGAAATGATTCGGCAGAAAAGGGCGGCCGAGGTGGAAGAAAAAGCACAACGCACTGCGGAAAAACGACTGCTCGACCTTTTGCTTCCGCCTCTCAAGAAGACAAAAGCGAAGGCTTCGCAGACCGAACTCGACAAGCAACTCAGCTCGGAAAGACTCCAGAAATTTAACCAAACTCGTGAGAAATTACGTCGTCAGCTTCGAGAGGGCAAGTTGAACCACAGAAGCGTAGAGTTGGAAGTTCCCGACCGCAGTTTTCCCTCTTTTGAGATTATCACCAGCCAGGGCATCGAGGAAATGGACGTTAACATTAAGGATTTCTTGCCCGGCATCTTTGGAACGCGCAAGCGAAAGCACAAAATGAGCGTCGAGGAAGCCTTGGACTACCTCATTGTGGAGGAAGAATCCAAACTCATTGATATGGAGCAGGTGACTCGAGAGGCCCTGGAGCGAGTCGAAGATTCAGGCATTGTTTTTATCGACGAAATTGACAAGATTGCGGGAAGAGAAACCGGACAAGGGCCCGAGATCAGCCGAGAAGGTGTGCAGCGGGACATTTTACCCATCGTCGAGGGAACCACTGTCAGCACGCGCTACGGGATGCTTCGCACCGATCACATCCTGTTTGTGGCTGCCGGAGCCTTCCACGTCTCGAAACCCTCCGATCTCATTCCAGAACTGCAGGGGCGATTTCCCGTCAGAGTTGAAATGGACTCCTTGACCGAAGAGGATTTCGTTCGAATTCTCCGAGAGCCCAAAAACGCTCTGGTCAAGCAGTATAGGGATCTTCTGGCAACTGAAGGTGTGCGATTGAAATTTACCAAGGATGGCATTGGCGAAATTGCTCATCTGGCCAACCTTGTGAACGAAAATACCGAGAACATTGGGGCTCGCCGCCTGCACACGATCATGGAGGCACTTTTAGAAGAAATCTCCTTCGAGGCGCCTAATTTGTCCAGGACACAAGTCATTATCGATGGAAAGTACGTCCGGGATCAGTTAGCGGAAATTGTGAAGAATCAAGATCTGTCCCGCTACATTCTGTGAGCAGTTGACCGGCTGACAGCTGACCACTGTCAGCTGACAGGGGACAACTGACAACTGACAGCTGATACAGCTGATAACTGATCGGGGACCGCTTGATCACGCCTTGAAACCTGGAACCTGGAACTTGAAACGTGGAGCTTGGAGCCTTCAAGCTGGAACGGAGCCTTCGTGTGAGAAGTGCCAACTGCACGCATCCAAGCACCCGTCATCGATTGTTGGTTGGCTTGCTCCTCTTAAATACCTCGACACAGCTCCCCAGTTGTCAGTTGTCAGTTGTCAGTTGTCAGCTCTCAGCTGTCAGCTGCCTCTTGCTCAGTGCTTGTGCCAAGGTGGCAGATCCACTTCCTCCTGTGATTCTCCATCCAGGTACTGTGACCGACCTGGAAGGGATCCAGGCAGGAGATCGTTTCCAGATCGTGTTCTCACTTCCGCCTGAAGAGATTCGGTGGGTAGAGGTCTACCGCCAGTGCGGGACGATTCTCACCCCGAGTGAGGAAGCTGAACCGCTAGTTCGTATCGAGCGCAATAAGCTTTTGGTCTACCGGGAACAGGAGAAATTTCTTTTCGAAGATCGCCCGGGGCTCAGCCAAACGTGCAGCTACACACTTCGTTTCGTCAACCGCCAGGGGCGCCGATCCCCTTTTTCAAACATCGTTCAGGCTGCACGCCTCCCTCCCGCCCAGCCGCCGAGCAATCTGAGACGGGAGGTTCAGCAAGATCGAATCATGGTGAGATGGGATCTGCCCACAGAGAATATCGATGGTTCTCGACCGGTCCACTTGGTGGGTTATCTCGTGAACTCGGAACACTTTGTTAGCAACCCAGAATATACCGACCTTGAATTTCAGTTCGGAGAAGTGCAATCTTACCAGGTGCAAAGTGTCACCCGCAGGGCGGATCCTCTGATTCTCAGTGAATTTAGTGACACACTAAAAGTGGTTCCTAGAGATGAGTTCCCCCCTTCAGTTCCTCAAAATATTACCGCCCTTGACTTAGAGGGAAAAGTTAGAATTTTCTGGGATGCAAACAAAGAAGCGGATCTGAGAGGTTACTTTGTCTATCGAGGAACAGATCCGAACCAGCTAGAAAAGTCATCGCAATTGGTTAGGATCAACATTTACCAGGATGAATCGGTAACCTCAGGTAAGACCTACTATTATCAGGTTTCCGCCGTCGACAAGGCGGGGAACGAAAGTCCGAAATCGGAAACGGTGAGTATCAGTATAATAGAAGGACCAAAAGGAGGAATACGATGAAATTCTTTCTGGACACGGCCAACATTGAGGAAATCCGTGAAGGTGTGTCAATGGGAATTGTGGATGGTGTCACCACCAATCCATCCCTGGTTGCCAAGGAGGAAAGAGATCTGGAAGATGTGGCAAAAGAGATCTGTGACCTGGTGGATGGTCCGGTGAGCCTTGAAGTGGTCTCGACCGAATCACAGGAAATTATCGACGAAGCGCGGCGACTGGCCAAGATCCACAAAAATGTCGTCGTCAAGATACCCATGATCCGTGAGGGCCTGAAGGCTTTGCACGTAGTGAGTCAGGAAGGTATCCGGGTCAATGTCACCCTGGTTTTCAGTGCTACCCAGGCACTGCTGGCTGCAAAGAATGGGGCAAGCATTGTCAGCCCTTTTGTGGGAAGGTTGGATGATATCAGTGCCGACGGTCTGGATCTTATCTCCGACATCCTCACCATCTACGATAACTACCAGTTTAAAACCGAGCTCTTGGTTGCCTCCATCCGCCATCCACTGCATGTTCTGAAGGCAGCCAAATTGGGTGCCCACATCGCGACATTACCTTACAAGGTGCTGAACCAACTGGTTAAACACCCGCTCAGCGACATCGGACTGCAGAAGTTTCTCGCCGATTGGGAAAGGCAAAAGCAGCTCGTTCACAGTTGAAGGGATTCAGAAGTCAGGAGTCAGAATCCAGAATTCAGAAGTCAGAATCCAGAAGAGAATTCTCAGACTTCAAGCTGAAACCTGAAACCTGGAACCTGAAACCTGAAACCTGGAACCTGGAACCTGAAACCTGGAACTTGGAACTTGGAACCTGGAACTTCAAAAGGACATGGACGTTGAGGAAAAACTAAAGGAGCTGCGAGATCGTCATCTTGAGGCGGAAAAAGGTGGGGGTGAGGAACGCATTGAGCGGCAGCACAAAGCGGGTAAGCTGACGGCTCGAGAACGTGTTCATTTTCTCCTCGACGAAGGCACTTTTGAGGAATCAGACAAGTTTGTGGTGCACCGCTGTTCCGACCTGGGAATGGAACAAAGAAAGATCCCAGGCGATGGGGTGATTACCGGTTATGGCAAGATCGATGGTCGCCTGGTCTACGTCTTTGCCCAGGACTTCACAGTTTTTGGGGGAAGCCTCTCTGAGACCTACGCCGCCAAAATCTGCAAGCTGATGGACCTGGCCATGAAAATGGGGGCCCCGGTCATCGGTCTCAATGACAGCGGAGGGGCTCGCATACAGGAAGGGGTGGTTAGCCTGGCCGGCTATGCCGACATTTTCTTGCGCAACACTCTTGCTAGCGGTGTAATTCCACAAATTTCCGCAATTATGGGTCCCTGTGCCGGCGGAGCCGTCTATTCGCCTGCCATTACTGACTTCATTTTTATGGTGCACAAGACGAGTTACATGTTCATTACAGGGCCGGACGTCATCAAGACTGTCACTCAGGAAGAAGTGACAAAATCCGAACTGGGAGGAGCTACCACCCACACCACCACCAGCGGAGTGGCCCACTTTGCCGCCAACAGCGATGAAGAATGCTTGGCTAAGATCCGTAAGCTACTCTCCTTTCTTCCTTCAAATAACATGGAGGATCCGCCTCATCAGGAGTCTTCGGACAACCCGGACAGGGTTGATCCAACGTTGAACACACTCGTCCCCGCCGATCCCGATAAGCCGTACAATATCAAGGATGTCATCCATTCGGTCGTGGACGACCACGACTTTGTTGAGGTGCATGCCCACTTTGCCGAAAACATCGTGATCGGGTTTGCTCGATTAAATGGGTTTGCGGTGGGAATTGTCTCCAACCAGCCGGCCGTCCTGGCAGGAACTCTGGACATTAATTCGTCAGTCAAAGCAGCTCGGTTCGTTCGCTTTTGTGATGCTTTTAACATCCCCCTCGTAGTCTTTGAAGACGTGCCGGGGTTTCTACCCGGGGTCAGCCAGGAACATGGTGGGGTCATTAAACACGGCGCTAAACTTCTTTATGCCTTTGCCGAGGCAACGGTGCCCAAGATCACACTCATCACACGTAAGGCTTATGGGGGGGCTTACTGTGTAATGGCATCCAAACACATCCGGGCGGACATGAATTACGCGTATCCGACGGCTGAAATTGCCGTGATGGGTCCACAAGGGGCTGTAGAAATCTTATACCGTAAAGAACTTGAGGCGAGTTCCGATCCGCAGAAATTTAAAGAGGAGAAAGTGGAAGAATTTCGAAGGAAATTCGCCAATCCCTACATTGCCGCGCAGCGAGGCTATATTGACGAGGTCATTGAGCCTCAGCACACACGGTCCAAACTCATTCGGGCTCTGGAGATGACTGCCAACAAGCGTGATACGAATCCGCCCCGAAAGCATGGAAATATACCGCTGTGACTGAAGCTTTTGAGCTGTTGAGCTGTGAGTTCTGAGTCCTGAGTTCTGAGTTTTGAGCTTTTGAGCTGTTGAGTATTGTCAGTCGCCGGCGGTCAGCCTTCTGGATTCTGGGATCACGGATCACACGGATCTGAACGGATTTTCACGGATATATTGGATTCTGGCTCCTGGTAAAATGCCGCCATTCAAAAAGATTCTAATCGCCAACCGGGGGGAGATTGCAGTCCGAATTATCCGGGCCTGTCGGGATCTGAGTATATCGCCGGTAGTGGTCTATTCAGACGCTGATCGAGAGGCCCTTCACGTCAAGCTGTCCGATGAGGCTCGCTGCATCGGGCCTTCCCCATCCACGCAAAGCTACCTGGTAATTGAAAAGATCATCGATGCCGCGCAAAAGTCTGGAGCGGAGGCAATCCACCCTGGATACGGTTTCCTGGCAGAAAACGAGAAATTCGCCCAGGCCTGTGCGGACTCCAGGTTGGTGTTCATTGGTCCCTCAGCCGCCTCCATGAAGTTGATGGGGAACAAGATTGCCAGCCGGGCAGCCGTTCATCAGGCGGGAGTACCGATTGTCCCGGGTACCGAGAGAGCCCTTCAGTCGATGGAAGACGCTCTGACGGCCGCTTCTCAAATCGGATACCCGGTGATGCTCAAGGCCAGTGCCGGAGGTGGAGGCAAAGGCTTAAGGGTAGTCTCCACTGAGCAGGAGCTCCGGTCCGTTTATGAAACGGCCCGCAGCGAAGCCAGGTCCTCCTTTAATGACCCGACTGTCTTTATGGAAAAGTACCTGGTTAAACCGCGTCACATTGAGATTCAAGTGCTGGGAGACCTGGAGGGCAACTTAATTCACCTTGCAGAAAGGGAATGCTCCATTCAGCGGCGTCACCAGAAACTTGTTGAGGAAAGTCCATCGCCTCTGGTTGACAATGAGCTCCGGCAGAGACTTGGCGAAGCAGCTGTGGCCGTTGCCAGGACTGCCGATTACTACAATGCGGGAACGGTCGAGTTTATGGTCGAGGCAGCGAGTACACCCGAAGAGTGCAAGTTTTATTTCCTGGAGATGAATACTCGCCTTCAGGTGGAGCACCCGGTCACGGAAATGGTGACAGGCATCGATCTGGTACGCGAGCAAATCCTTGTCGCTGCAGGAAAAAAGCTGCGCTATGGTCAGGAAGACATCCGGCTTGGCGGAGCCGCCATTGAATGTCGCGTCTACGCTGAAGATCCTCAAGACAAGTTTTTGCCTTCGCCCGGCAAGATCAACACTTATTTTGAGCCTTCCGGTCCCGGCGTCCGCACTGATAGCGGCGTTTGTGCCGGATCTACCATTCCCATTGAGTACGATCCACTCATCTCTAAGGTGGTGGCCTACGGAGAGTGCCGGAAACAAGCTATTGTTCGAATGCGAAGGGCTCTGCGTGAATACAAGATCGCGGGTGTGCGGACCACAATTCCTTTCTTTGAAGTCCTCCTCTCTCATCCCATATTCGTTAATGGCGACCTTCACACGCATTTTATTGACGAGCACCAATTAGTGGAGAGGATGGAAAAGGAGCTGGAAAAAGCCGAAACGATCCCTTTGATTGCCGCTGCTATCAACCACTTCCATCAGGCCCACACACCGAAACGGAGATCCGAACGCGCCTATAGTCTGTGGAAGAATTACGGGCGCTTCCCCAATCGATTCCGCAAATGGTGAAAACGAACTGCCTCGCCTCATAAGTATGGTAACGTCTTGGGGCGAGCAGCACGGCGTGAAACTTGAGGCCCAGTACGACAATCGGACCTATCTCATCGAGGTAGAGGAGCGAGAGAGCCCCCACCTGGGATCATACTTTGAAATAAAAATCCATGGACACGAGGGAGAGCAAGTGCTGCCGGTTCGTGTCCTGAGTCGCAGCCAGGGACGTTGGACCTTAGAAATCAAGGGAAAGATTGAAGACGTCCTCGTCACCGAGACAGGACATCGGCTGCTCATTGACTGGCGCAATCGAACCTTCTCGATCCAGATCTACAGCGTGAAAGAGAAACTGCGGCTCGAGTCGGTTCGGCCCCGCATGGCGGGTGTGGCATCCCTGAGGGCCCAAATGCCAGGAAAGGTCATCGCCGTTCTGGCTGCCGAGGGCCAGAGAGTCGAAGTTGGACAGGGTCTGCTTATTATCGAGGCCATGAAGATGCAAAATGAGTTAAGATCGCCGAAGTCGGGCACCGTGAGAAGCTGCAACGTCAGGCAAGGCGAAAGGGTCAACCCAGGAGATCTCTTGTTCGAGATCGAGTAGATATCCACGGTGGCGGTCCGTGAGGAGGAGGCGCGCCACGTCGTCGACCGGAAGTGGCGCCCTGTGTCACAATGTGCACATGAAAAGGATCAGCATCCGCGAGCTTCATATGAATACAGAACGTTGGGTCAGAAAAGCTGCCGAACAAGAAGAGATCGTGGTGACGGATCGGGGTACTCCGGTGGTGACCTTGGCTCCTTATGATCGATCCAAGGGCGGTAAGCCTCTTCCGAACCGGTGGAATCAGATAAAAAGGATGCCCAAAATTCCCGTGGATTCTGCTGTCTACGTTTCCGAGATGAGGAACCGGTCTTGATCTACTTCGACGCCGCCTACATCTCGAAATGCTATCTCCATGAACCCGGCACAGAAAAAGTCATTGCGCTGGCAGGCAAGTCTGACGGGCTTTGTTCCAGCCACTATGGGCGGCTCGAATTCTTTTCCGTTTTGCACAGGCACCTTCGAGAAGGGCATTTGAGCAGGCGACAAATCGCGAAAGTGCTGAACAATTTTCAACAGGACGAAAGAGACGATGTTTGGTACTGGCTACCGGTCACTTCCCCGCTCGTTGAGCAGATCTGCAGCCGTGTAAGGACGCTGCCTAAGACGGCGTTCCTTCGGGCCGGCGATGCTCTCGATTTGGGAACTGCCAGTGAAAATGGTTTCAGAGAAGTTTACACGAACGATCGGCACATGCTGGCGTGCACGAAATACTTCGACCTGATAGGGAAAAATGTGCTGTGAGACGAAGATCTGCGCCATAATGAGACGGAGAGATAAAGAGATAGAGAACAGTGCCGGTTCCGAGGTCGGCTTCATAATACTGGCGAAGACTTCTCCAGGCGAGAGCGGCTCAATTCACCCAACAGTCGGCGATTCATCATTCTGCTGATAATTTGACATCATAACATCAGATGCTATATGCTGTGATGTATGAGAACCACGCTGACACTCGACGAAGATGTTGCGGTGCAGCTGAACCGGCTGCGGAAAAAAAGCAACTCCAGTCTAAAACGAATCGTCAATGACTTGCTTCGACTCGGGCTGCAGCAAGCAGAAATGCCTGATCGGGAGCGCAAACCGTATCGAACAGAGGGAATCGCCCTCGGCCGATGCCTGGTTGGCAGTATTGATGACGTCTCCGAGGCTCTGGCTGTGGCAGAAGGGGAATCCTTCCGATGATACTGGTTGACGCCAATCTACTGATTTATGCCCGGGTGTCCTCTTTCGCGCAGCACGAAGCTGCCCGGGACTGGTTGGATTCACACTTAAACGGTGCGGTGAAAGTCGGGCTACCCTGGCCCAGTCTGTTGGGGTTCGTTCGACTGGTGTCGAACCCACGTGTCTTCGAACGCCCCGAGTCTATAGAAGGAGCTTGGCGACAAGTCGAGGAGTGGTTGGATTGTCCGGCCGGCTGGATCCCGTTACCCACGGAAAGCCATCGGCAGGTTCTCGGGTCTCTACTCCAAGACAGTGCATTGCGGGCCAATCACGTCCCGGAGGCCCACTTGGCTGCACTGGCGATTGAGCACGGGTTGACGCTCTGCTCGACTGACGCGGACTTCGCCCGATTTCCGGGACTTACCTGGAAGAACCCACTGGCGTGAAGCGGTTCCCTATCATCTGCCAACCCCCGTCAGATTGTTTCACAAGGGTTGAAACTTCGAGCTTGTTCCTTCTGTGTGCCAGCAACCTCAAGCCAATTCAACCGCCAACATCTTGAAGACATCAAGGCACTAAGTGCCTCGCCTCATAAGTATGGTAGGGTTTTGGGGCGAGCAAGCACGGCGTGAAACTTGAGGCCCAGTACGACAATCGGACCTATCTCATCGAATTAGAGGAGCGAGAGAGCCCCGACCTGGGATCATACTTTGAAATAAAAATCCATCGACCCGACGGAGAGCAAATGCTGCCGGTTCGCGTCCTGAGTCGCAGCCAGGGACGTTGGACCTTAGAAATCAAGGGAAAGATTGAAGACGTCCTCGTCACCGAGACAGGACATCGGCTCGAGATGAAATAAGCCAAATGACCTTGCGGCAACCAATCCTTTGGCGACGGAGGCAGTAAAAACGACTGATCCGGTTGGTAGGGACGAAATGTTGTTGACATACCCTACTTTACCCTACCGGTCTGAATTTCCTGCCGCGCTGGCTCCTAGCCCGGAATTGTGAAGTAGAAGGTCGAGCCCTTTCCGGGTGCAGACTCTACCCAGATGCGCCCGCCGTGCCGTTCCACGATCGTCTTGCAGATGGCCAGGCCGATGCCGCTGCCGGAATATTCGTCACGGCCGTGCAGACGCTGAAAGATGACGAAGATGCGCTCGGCGCCCTCCGGATCAATACCAATGCCGTTGTCGCGAACGGAAAAGAGCCACTCACCCTCTTTTCGCTCGGCCCCGATGTGGACTTCTGGTGGACGATCACGTCGGAACTTGATGGCGTTGGCAATGAGGTTCTGGAACACGTGAGTCAGTTGAGTCTCGTCCGCCATCAGGGTCGGTAAGGAATCGTGGGTCACCCCCGCATTGCTCTCTTGGATGGCCTTCCGTAGATCGGCGACGACCTGCTTAAAAACGGCCTGGCTATCCGTCAATTCGAAGTCTTTGCTCCGTGTTGCGAGACGGGAGTAGGCGAGAAGGTCTTCAATCAGCCTGTGCATCCGAGTGGCGCCATCTACGGCATAATGGATGAACTCGTCGGCATCGGAATCGAGCTTGCCCTGGTAGCGCCGCTCCAGAAGCTGCAAGTAACTTGTTACCATGCGCAGTGGCTCCTGCAGATCGTGGGAGGCCACGGAGGCAAACTGCTCTAAGTCCTCATTGGAACGCTTGAGATCTTGCGCGTATTGGGCCAGCGCTTCTTCGGCCCGCTTGCGCTCGGTGATGTCCTGTAGGGTGGACCGCATCCCCAAGATCCGTCCTTCGCTGTCTCGGAGCAAGTGGTCTTCGATCAAGACCAGCACCGTGGTGCCGTCTTTGCACTTGTAGGTACGCTCGAATGCTCGCCCGGGTGGCTTCGTGCCGGCTATCTTAGCTTCGTACGCCTCCCGGGACTGTTCTTTCTCGACCACAAATTCCCAAACGGCCCTTCCCAGCATCTCCTCCAGGGTGTAGCCGAGCATTTCCAGCTCCGTTCGATTAACGCTGGTGATGTAGCCCTGGCTGTCCAGCTCGTGGTATCCCACAGGCGCCTCATCGAACAAGTGTCGGAATCTGGCCTCACTGTCCTGCAATGCCTCCTCCACCTGCTTGGATTGGACCACTTTTTCCTGCAGGAGCTTGTATGAGAAGAACAGTCCAAGGGCAATTGTGATGAACGCGCAGATTTCCAGTATTTTCTGCAAGGTGTCGATCGGGAAATCAGGCTCCGAGCTGAATTCATCCAACAAATCAATCAGCAGCGCGTAGACAAATACACCCCAACCAACTGCCAATACCTTGATCCGGAGCCGGATGACGAAATAGTATCCAACGAGCACGACAGCCAGTTGGATGCCTTCGAAAAATATGTCATCCCAATTCAATGGGAGCTTCAGTGGGAAACTCGCAAACCACAGGAGGATCGTTACCCCCACAACAATTGGGACAATGTCCCGATGCGTGAAATCAAGCTTTCCCATATGTCCTTCCCAGCTTGCCTACCGCCGTGCGAGTTAAATTCCACAAAATCGTATTTTTCGACAGGGCAAATCCATCTTATCCACGGCAGCCTGAACTCGTTGCTGGTCCTCCGCAACGATGGACTCGATCCACTTTTCAGGGTTCTGGTAGAGACTCTCAGGGGCTTACAAGGGCTTCTAATTGCCTACCTATAAAGGCTCCAACTTGACTAACCACCACAAGACCTTCTCCAGGTATTCATAAGAGAAAGGCTTGATGATGTAATCGAAGGCTCCCAGTTCCAGGGCCCTTTGGCCAATTTCCTTATCTTGCACACCGGTTACCATGATGACGCCGATATCTTTATTCATTTCCTTTATCTCCGGCAAAACCTCCAACCCGTTCTTCCCCGGCATCCGGATATCCAGCAGCACCACCTGAGGATTCTCCAGCCGAACTTTCTGCAGCGCGTCGTTTCCGTCAAAGGCCGTTACCACACTACAGCCTTTCCTTTTCAGAAAAGTCTTCAGTGTTTCGATGACAGCAGGTTCGTCGTCTACAACAAGGACCTTAGCTACTGTGCTGTCCAGCACTTGCCGAACTTTCTGGACCAACTTGCTGGGGCGAAAAGGCTTCTGTAGAAAAGGGGTCTGTGGCCCGATTCGAACTTGCTTCTCTCCCGTGTAGCCGGATATGTATAAGGCCTTTAAGAACGGGTGCTTCTGCACCAGTTTCGAGTAGAGCTCTGGGCCACTCATTTCCGGCATGATAACGTCTGAAAATAGTAGGTCGATTTCCTCACCTAGTTTAGCAAATATTTCTTCAGCTTCGCCCGGGTGCGCCGCGCTAAGAACTCGATAGCCCTGTACTCGAAGTATGCGTTCAAGGGTCCGTCTTACTCCTTCTTCGTCCTCTACCAATAAAATGGTCTCAGAGCCTGGCGGCAAATAGCCCTCCGCCCAGGCATCCTCTTCATCCACCGATACTTCCACTGGCGCTTCGACACGGGGAAAATAGACTGTGAAGCGCGTCCCTTCACGCGGCTCACTTTCAACCTGAATATCAGAACCATGTTGTTTCAGGATACCGTGAACTGTGGATAAACCAAGTCCGGTTCCTTGTTCCTTGGTGGTAAAGAAGGGATCGAAGATACGCTGTTGTGTTTCTTTATCCATCCCCACACCGGTATCCGAGACAGACAGCATGACATATTGTCCTGGCCCAAGCTTGGAGTCCTCGCCCGCTGTTTTCTCGTCAATGGTGACATCAGCGGTGTGAAAGATCAGGTGCCCTCCATGGGGCATGGCATCGCGCGCATTCACAGCCAGGTTTAAGATGACCTGTTCGATCTGCCAACGATCGCCTTCTATGTTGCCTAGATCAGGCTCCGGCATAAATCTAAGGTCTACGTCCTCACCAATCGTTCGCTTCACCATTTTCAACGTATCTTCCAGGAGGCTATTCAAATTGAAGACAGTGCGTTCCATCGTGTGCTGCCGGCTAAAGGTCAGGAGCTGCCGAGTAAGTTTCGCAGCACGTTCAGCTTGCTCACGGATCTGCAGCAGCTCGCCTCGACCCGTAAAATCGTGCTCCAGCTCTGTAAGCAACAATTCTGCTCCACCGATAATGCCTGTCAACAAGTTATTAAAATCATGAGCGATTCCACCAGCCAATCTTCCGATCGCTTCCATTTTTTGTGACTGGAGAAGTTGGTTGTCCCTCTCCCGCAGGGCCTCCTCTGACCGCTTGCGCTCCTGCAGCTGTTCAGAGAGTTCCATCAGAGAATGGCTTAATTTTGACTGCAGTCGGTGCCGCTCCATGGCATAGAGGATTGAGCGCCCCAGTAAGCCGCTCTCAAATTGCCCCTTGACCAAGTAATCTTGTGCACCCTCTCGCACGGCGCTCAATGCCAGTTCTTCACGGCCCAGACCGGTGAGCACCACAACCGGCACTTCAGTTGCTTCAGTCCGAACCCTGACGAGCGAGTCCAGTCCCTGGCTGTCCGGCAGCGAGAGATCCAACAAGATCAAGTCAATCCCGCCTTCGGCCAGGTCCTTCAATCCCGTCGAGAGCCGGTCGGCGGACTTCAGATCAAAGTGGTTGCTCCCCGCTTGGGCGAGCATTTCCCCAATCAGCCGAGTGTCTCCCGGATTGTCCTCGATCAGCAAAATCTTGATAGGTGTGTCGCTCACTTCATCCCTCCTGAGGCAGTGTCACAATATTCAGCCAGAAGATCTCGATGGCTTTGACTGCTGTGCCCCTCCGGAATTGTGAAGTAGAAGGTCGAGCCCTTTCCCGGTTGGCACAAACATTGGTGTTTCCGATATTTTCAGCAACAGGCTCCGATTATGCGGCCTGCCCGGTCCGAAATCTGTGATCCTTCGCACAATGGCCAGGACTTCATTGTGGCCGGTTCAAAATCCACGATTTCGGGTTTCAAGATCCCTGAATGGGCAACTTAGCGGAAGCGGCTCCCGAATTTCGGGAATGCATTCCCCTTCTGAACTCGAGCTAGCGGTCGAGCCCTTCTGTGGCTGTAACTTCAATGGAGTCCCTGGCCGTAGAAACCCACATCCGGGTGAGCCCGCGAGCTCGGCCCCGTCTCCTATGGGGG
>JALLOL010000170.1 GCA_027717875.1 Acidobacteria bacterium AH-259-L09
CATGCACGGTGACCAAGGTTTCTTTTTCTTTGATGAATTCTACAAAGACTTCGTACCGGTAGCGCACGCGAATCCAGTCGCCATCGATCAGTTTAGGTCTCTCCCCGATTTTGCTGATATGACTTTCAGTCAGTGGACCTGAAATATATTCACGGAAGCTCGACAGGATAAGACCTTGTGCTCGATCTTGGCGGAGTATCTCCAAATCATTCTTGTCAAGGGTCTCACTCATTCCATTCCAGGCCGCCTCGAACGGAATATAAATTCGCAGGGGTGGTGGAATGAAGTGCCGCTTGGTCTGTCCCATTCCCCAGGCTGGAAGTCCAAAGAGGAGAACAAGAATAGGTACAAGGTGCTTCGAGCCCACCATTGTTCTAGTTTAGAACATTCCCCGCCCAAATGTCTTAAGTGGTTCGATTAACGTCGGTACTGCTCGACGGCTCGACGATGTTCTCGGTAGTGGGTAGAGAAGAAGTGACCTCCGTCATTTTTAGCAACAAAGTAAAGGTAGTTTACTTCCGCCGGTTGAAGTGCAGCATCAATAGATTCCAGTCCTGGACTGGCAATGGGACCGGGAGGTAACCCCGGGTAGAGATAGGTATTGTAAGGAGAGTCCAGGTTCAAATCGCTCTGATTAATCACACCGTCGTATTCTTTCACCAGCTTGACCGCGTAGATGACTGTTGGATCACACTCCAGTTTAAGATTCTTGCGGAGCCGGTTATGAAAGACCGCTGAGATGAGGGGACGCTCACCTGGGATCCCCGTTTCCTTTTCAATCAGAGAACCGAGCGTAATCACTTCACGGGTTGTCAGATCCAGTTCGTGTGCGCGCTTCAACCGCTGCGGGGTCCATGCCCTGCGGAAATTGTTCACCATGGCACGAACAATTTCGTCCTCGCTCAAATCGCGCGTCACAAAGTAAGTGTCTGGAAAGAGGTACCCTTCTAGGTTCTCGGCGAGGGGATCTAAATCAGCGATCAATGCGCTGCCCTGCAGTGCTTGACTGAACTCCTCTACTGTTCCGAGTCCTTGCAGGGCGAATCGTTCGGCAATCTGATCCATGGTCAACCCCTCAGGCACCGTTATTCGATGATAGTGAACCAGACCTTGCCGAAGCTTTTCGACCACAGTGCGGAGGTTGACTGCCCCCTCGAATCGATATTCTCCAGCCTTGAGGGAAACAGGTGGATGGACGAGGCGCACATACCACTTAAAGATGGTGGAAGAACGAACAATTCCGTGAGATTCCAGCGTTCTGCCGATTTGGGGAACCGTGTAGCCCGGTGATATGGAAATCATTTGATGAGAGCCCTTGTAACCTTGGTAGGGTTGGTATATCTGGATGAGCAGCCAAAGAAGGACGGTGCCCATGACCAGACTCACCAAGGCCCCTAAAAGAATCGGAATTTTTGGGCTCTTCAGTTTTTCAATCATCTCGATTCTTCTAAATACCATTGCAAAATCACTGCCGCCGAAAACTCATTTCGTTTTTTGCGTCGTTCGGCTAACGTCAAACCCGCTTCAGCCATGAGCTTCTCGGCCTCCCTTGTCGACAACCGCTCTTCGGCCCACTCCACTGGGACCTTTGTGATTTCCCTCAACTGCGTCACGAGAGGCTCGATTAGGTCAAGGATGCTGCTTCTTTCTCCTCCCAGATGCCGGGGCATGCCCACGATCAACTTCTCGATCTGATGCTGGTGAATGAGTTCACAAATTCTCTTGGCATCATCAAGCTCGTTATGTCGAACCAGTGTGGTCAGAGGTCGGACGGTGATCTTCAAAGGATCGGTGACGGCGACACCGATTGTTTTCGAACCCACATCTAAAGCCATCCATCGTCTCATAAGAGTAGCGGAAATCCACAATGTATCGCATTTTCTTGCATTGTTACTCTAAAGTTCCTAAGGTATAATCATATCCAGGCAGGAAGTCGATGTTTAGAGGATTAGATGTTGGGTAGGGTGAAAATTCTTGTCGTTTTCCTTTCCGCACTCTTCGTGGCCTATGGTCTGGTAGGCGGAATGCTGGACAAAGTGTCGGCCAGGGACGACACTTACCGAGATCTCAGCATTTTTACGGATGTTCTCAGTAAGGTCAAAGAGGATTATGTGGAAGAGCCTGATCTAGAAAGAGCGGTTCAGGGAGCTTTGCATGGAATGATGGAAGCACTGGATCCGTATTCTAGTTTCATTGATCGGGACACCTATCGAGAGATCGAGGGGGCAAACGACGGCTTGACAGCCTCACCGGGAGTCGTCCTCTGTAAGCGTTACGGCTACGCCTATATTGTCTCGGTTGTTCCTGGAAGTCCGGCAGAGCTTGAAGGTTTGCGGACGGGAGATCTCCTCGAGTCGATCGACGGTCGGGTGACAACTCAAATGAGTTTGTGGGAGGCAAGGAAATTACTGATTGGAAAGGAGGGGAGTTCGGTCAACGTTCGGCTGATTCGCGCGCGCAGAAGTGCTCCTTCGCAGGTGGAATTGGTTCGAAAAGATTTGCCCCTGCCGGAAGTTTCCGCACGCATTCTGGAAGATGAAATTGGTTTCCTATGGATCCCCCACTTCGGGACAGGTGTCGCGAAAGTCATCTCGTCAAAACTAAAGATGTTGCAATCTGTTGGTATGAGGGGACTGCTAGTAGATGTGCGCGGAACGGCCCTGGGCGTCTTACAGGAAGCTGTTCAGGTGAGTGATTTTTTCCTTCCCAAAGGCGAGAAGATTCTGACGGTAAGAGATCGCAATGAGACAGACAGGAAGTTTTTTTCCTTGACGGAATCGATGCTTTCAGATATTCCGATTGTTTTATTGATTGATGGGGGCACCAGCGGACCGGCGGAAGTGTTTGTCGCGGCTCTAAAGGATCACAACGTGGCTGAAACGGTGGGAAGAAAGACCAACGGTCAGGGTTCGGAGCAAGAATTCTTTCACTTGGAAGATGGTTCTGTCTTGCAGATTTCAAAGAGACTGTTTTATCGTGCCACGGGAGAGGCTATTCAGAGTCGGAGCCTAAAGGATTCGGGGATATCGCCGGATGTGCGATATCCGAATCAAGACTTTGTGACCAACTTTTATTTCGAAAATGTACCCGATGACCCGGAATCTACCCTGGGAGAGGAGTTTTACCGAAAACTCAATGAGGCCATTCGAACGGAACAATTTAAACAGGGACTGAAGCAATTGCGTAATCAGTTATTGAGAGAGGCTGCCTAACTTACCATACAATCACCATTCAATCACTAAAGGAGGAGAGATGAACAAAGGTGAATTAGTTGAAGCAATCGCGAGGGACGCGAAGCTCAGTAAGGGCCAAGCGCAGAGTGCGTTGGATGCTTTTGTGAGTAACGTACAGAGGTCGCTCAAGAGGGGTGATAAGGTCACTCTTGTGGGTTTCGGGACGTTCTCAACTTCCAGCAGATCTGCGCGGACAGGGCGCAATCCTCAGACTGGAATGCCGATCAAGATTCCGGCAAAAAAGGTCGCGAAGTTTTCGGCAGGCAAGGCTCTGAAGGACTCGATTCAGTAGGTGCCGAGACAGCGCTGGACAACAACAGACAACAGACCACAGACACAACAACAGACAAACAATTTTTACTGTCGTCTGTTGTCTGTTGTGTCACTAACTGTTTTCATTGTCAGTTATAATATCAATTCGTAGGTGCGTAGCTCAGGGGAAGAGCACTTCCTTGACGCGGAAGGGGTCAGCGGTTCAATTCCGCTCGCACCTACCATTTTTATTTTTGGCTGAAGTGTAAGTGTCTGAACCGGGACGCTTAAGAGCCATCTGTAAAGATGGAACGGTTTTTGAAGTTGAAGATCGTGAGGAGGCTTTGGAAATTTTGCGCCACTCGACGTCCCATTTGATGGCGTTGGCGGTTACTGAGCTCTACCCAAGGGTACATTTAGGGATCGGGCCTCCCACTAGTCAAGGCTTTTATTACGACTTCCGGACTCCCCACCAGTTTGGCGAAGAGGACCTGGAAAAGATCGAGAAAAAAATGGAGGAGTTTAAGGGTCAAAATTTATCTTTTGAGCCTTCGATCGTCGGCAAGGAAGAGGCGCTGGAGTTTTTTCGCACAAAAGGAGAGGATCTCAAGACTGAACTGATCGAAGAGCGAGACGGACAGGTCCTCTCTTATTACAAGTTGGGGAATCTGGTGGATTTCTGCACTGGCCCCCACGTGGTTTCCACTTCCGAGTTGGGCGCGTTCAAGCTGCTGTCGATCGCTGGATCCTATTGGAAGGGGGATGAACATCGTGAGCAGCTGCAGCGCATTTACGGTACCGCCTTCTTTGAGGAAGAGGAGCTTCACGATCACCTTGAGAAATTAGAGGAGGCTCGCAAGCGTGACCATCGCCGGCTAGGGAAAGATCTGGGTCTTTTTTGGGTTCAAGATGACGTCGCTCCCGGTTTGATTTTTTGGCTCCCCAAAGGAGCGAAAGTCCGAGCCGTAATGGAAGAATTTTTGCGAGGTGAGTTGGAAGCACGAGGATATCAGTTTGTCTACAGTCCTCATATCGCCAAGAGCGACCTGTGGAAAACTTCAGGACACTATGAATACTTTCGACACCACATGTACATCTTGCCGGTGGATGAGGAAGAGTACGTGCTCAAACCGATGAATTGTCCTGGGCATATTTTGATTTATAAATCCGCCAAGAGAAGTTATCGCGAGTTGCCGATACGGATTGCCGAGTTTGGAACAGTCTACCGCTACGAAAAATCGGGTACCCTCCACGGCATGCTAAGGGTCCGCGGCTTCACCCAAGATGATGCCCACATCTTTTGTCGTCCGGACCAAGTTCTGGATGAAGTCGTCGAGACTCTGGATTTGGCTGAACACATCTTAAAAAGCTTTGGCTTTGATCGCTATGAAATAACCCTGTCAGTCTGGGATCCTGCTCATCCGGAAAATTATGCAGGTAAACCGGAAGATTGGAAAAGTGCCGAAGTGGTCTTGATTCAGGCACTCGAACGTAAAGGCTGGGCATATGAACGGTGTCAAGGGGATGCGGCTTTCTATGGTCCTAAGATTGATGTGGAATTGATCGACGAGTTGGGCCGCCCCTGGCAGCTGAGCACTTTTCAGTTCGATTTCAGTCTGCCGGAGCGATTTAGAGTGGCCTATGTGGGAGCTGATTCGAAAGAGCACCTGGTGGTCATGATTCACCGGGCCCTGCTCGGTTCCCTGGAGCGCTTTATGGGAGTGTTAATCGAGCACTATGCGGGAGCCTTTCCGATTTGGCTAGCTCCAACGCAGGCGGTGGTCATTGCGGTCAGTGCCAGACATCATCAATACGCGCTTCAAGTTGAAAAGGAGCTCAAGAACCACAGCACTGGACAAATCCGCGTGGAGACGGATCTCAGGAACGAGAAGATGGGATACAAAATTCGGGAAGCGCAGTTACAAAAGGTTCCTTACATGTTGATCGTGGGCGATCGAGAAATCGAAGATCAGACGATTGCGGTCCGGAATCGTTTCAAAGGTGACCAGGGGGCCATGACCATTGAGGGTTTTGCAAACATGATACGGGACCTTATTGATAAGAAGGCGGTGAGACCGTAAGAAAGAGACCGGGAGCAAACATCCACAGAACTCGTGTGAATCATCAAATAAGATCTCGTGAGATTCGAGTAATTGACGAAGACGGGAACCAGTTGGGCATCATGGATCCTCGACAAGGAATCAGCGCGGCCCTGAAAAGCGGGTTGGATC
>JALLOL010000171.1 GCA_027717875.1 Acidobacteria bacterium AH-259-L09
AGTTGAGTGCATAACCGGAAATTCATAAATAATCTCGGTCATCTTCCCAACAATTTACGCAATTCATCAACCGCGTCTGGTAAAACGGCTGTTGCGTCGCCTTCGACCCGAAGATCCGCCAGATGATCTTGTGCGGTAGTGCCCTGGTTGATAATAACGTAGAGCGCCCCGTGCTCTTTGGCCGATCTCGGTATAGAGGCCGCTGGTTCCACTTCAAGAGTGGAACCAATTGCAAGAACCAGGTCAGCGCGACTGGCGGCTGCGAAAGCCCCGGTCAGTTTGTCGTGGGGCATTGCTTGCCCGAAGGAGATGGTGGCCGGTTTGAGGAATCCTCCACACTCACAGAGAGGAGGCTTACGGGTGCGTTCGAATTGTGCAAAGATGGGATCTGGATCCATGCGCTTTCCACAGGTCTGACATTCAATCTCTCGATTAGTACCGTGTAGCTCAATCACTCTCCCCTCGGGGTGTCCGGCAAGCTGATGTAATCCATCAATGTTCTGTGTCACCAGTGCATCCAGGCGGCCCATTTGGTCTAACTCGGACAGGGCCAGGTGAGCTTGATTCGGTTTGGCATCGCGAAACTGAAGCCAGCCCTCGAGTTTGAAATCCCAGTGGAGGACACGAGCTTCATACGATGTCATAAACTCGTCGTAGTAAATGGGACGCCGGCGCTTCCACACGCCCTGAGGTCCTCGGAAATCAGGGATACCCGAACCAGTTGACATACCAGCCCCGGTGAAGACCAGGACCCGATCAGCATTTTTCAGGAGGTGGGCCAGTCGGCGTGCAGACATGATAGCAGTTCTCGTGTGTTCATTTTTCCCGATTCGCCGTTTCCAGAACGATGGTGGGCCGAATGTGATTTCTGGGGGCTGGTTGACCGATAGCGATCAACTTCTCGTTGTGAAAAAGTCGGCAAAACGCTCCTGTAAATTCAGTTTCTCGAGGAATTTCGTTTCCGTGATGGACTCGTTCCGCCTGCTGTTCATGAAGATCGATTCGGGGAAGTTCGGGCAGCAACTCTTCCATTGGATAAAGGACCTTTCGCCAGTCGTGCTCGATCTCATCGACGGGGATGGCCCGATAAAGGTCAAAGATTCCGGATCGAATGCGGCGCAGATTCTGGAGATAAGCCCCACAGCTCAGCGCTTCTCCTATTTCATGGGCCAGAGCACGAATGTAGGTGCCTGATGAGCAATGAACTCGAAGACTCCAGATTGCTTCGGTTTGTTCAAGCAGCTCGAGTCGATAAACATGGACGGTTCGCCAGGGGCGTTCTGACTCACGCTTTCGTCGAGCCAGCTCGTAGAGCTTCTGTCCAGCCACCTTGACGGCCGAAAACATGGGAGCCTGCTGCTGAATCACTCCCGTGAATTGGGCGAGCACCTGTTTGGATTGCCGGGGAGAAATCCTGGGCAAGGGCTTTACCTCGATGACCTGACCCTCACCGTCGAAGGTATCAGTGGTTTTTCCCAATCTGATTTCAGCCACATATTCTTTGTCACTGGACTGGAAAAAGCGGCTTAGGCGGGTGGCGCGTCCCAATACAAGAGGCAGTACTCCGGTAGCCATCGGATCGAGCGTTCCCGTGTGACCCACCTTGATTTTAAAAAGTGATCTGGTCCTTGCCACGATATCATGAGACGTGGGCCCTGCGGGTTTGTCGACAACTAGGACCCCACTCGGCACCTCTCCCGTTCTCATCCTGATTATTTTAGTTGATCAGCCTCAGTCCAGCAGCTTTTCCAACTCCGAGACCACCTTATCCCGAGCCTCTTTAAAGCTTCCTTGGACCAAAAGGCCTGCGGCGTTTTTGTGGCCGCCGCCGCCGAAATATTCGGCCACAGATCCCACATCATAATGATCCTTAGACCTCAAACTCACGCGGTACTGATTTTTCGCTTCTTCACGAAAGAAGGCAGCCAAGAGTACGCCCTGTATGGACAGTGCATAGTTGACGAGGCCTTCCGTGTCGCTGGCGGACGCGCCCGTTCTCTGGAGCATTTCTTGGGTGAGTGTAATAAGGGCGATTTTCTTTGAGGGGTGCAGTTCGAGCGTATTCAGAAGCATGCCCAGCAGCTGGATCCTGGAGTAAGGCTGGGTCATGTAAACCGATTGTGCAATAGCGTTGGGATCGGCTCCATTGTTCACTAGATCACTGACGACGAGAAAGGTTCCGGCGCCGGTGTTGGAATACTGAAATGATCCGGTGTCAGTCAAAATCGCGGTGTAGAGATTGGTAGTGATCTCGGCTGTCAAGGGTACTTGGAGAGCTTTAACAAGGTGATAAATCATTTCTCCCACGGCTGCCGCCGATGGGTCCACCCAGTTGAGATCCCCAAAAGGCTTTGTTTTTGGATGGTGATCGATGTTAATCACGAAGTACTCATCGAGACCCTTCACTTCAGGTCGCTTTAGGTCGTTACACTCGAGGACGAACAATCCATCATAGTTGCCCTCGACTCGATCGGTTACACGAATCTTGCGGATTCCCGGGAGCGAGTTGTAGGGCCGAGGATGAGGGTCCGCATTGAAAACCTGGACTGTTTTCCCCAGTTCTTCGAGTGCGAAAGCCAATCCTAGTTCTGAGCCAATCGAATCTCCGTCGGGCCGAGCATGCGACGTGACAGCAAAACGTTCCTGGCTTTGTATGAAGCGGATAATCTCTTCCACAGCTTTCAATCGTACTCAAAGAAGTCAATTTCGTATCTGACCAGGTCGCCACCCAGGATTCGTTCACTCTCCCGGATAAACTTTGCGGATAATCTTTCCAGGTCTTTTCGACTGGGGCCAATGGAAACCGCTCCCAAGCGGGCCCGCTGCCAGAGGTCCTGATACTCAATTTCGGAGATGGAAAAGTTGAATCGGGAGCGCAAACGATCCGCTGTCTTGCGAAGCACGCTTCGTTTCGCTTTCAAAGAGTGGCTGTTGGGAAGATGAATCTCCAGGGAGCAGAAGACGATGGGCATTGCCTAAGTACCGTAACCCTTTCTCAAATCCACTGTAACTGTAGAAAAAACGGGTCTACTTTTACAAGACCCGTCTGACAAAGTCTAGTGTCTGTAAGCAGATACTGGCAAGATTATCCAGACCACATTGGACAAAGGCTGTCCCGCCCTTTACAATCAACCGAATCATGAAAGCGATCCGTGTTCACGAACCTGGCGGTCCGGAGGTCCTCTCTTACGAAGACGTTCCCGAACCCGAGCCCAATCCTAATGAAGCTCTGGTCGAAATCAAAGCCATTGGACTGAATTTCATCGACACCTACCACCGCACGGGACTCTACAAGGCGGCGCCCCCCTTTACACCGGGCGTAGAGGCGGCAGGAACGGTTAGCGCGGTAGGCTCCGATGTGAGTGAAGTTGAAGTGGGAGATCCTGTCGCCTATGCACTGTCGCTTGGAACATACGCTGAGCGTGCGGCAGTCCCGGCCTGGCAGCTTGTCAAATTGCCTCCTGACGTCGACTTTAAAACAGGTGCA
Organism: Acidobacteria bacterium AH-259-L09; assembly: GCA_027717875.1. The sequence goes on from JALLOL010000171.1 coordinate 3,488, forward strand.
GCCATCATGGTGCAAGGGATGACTGCGCATTATTTAACGCGTTCGAGTTATCCACTGGCACCGGGTCGCACCGCCTTAGTGCACGCTGCAGCAGGGGGAGTGGGTTTGCTCCTGGTTCAGATGGCTAAAATGTGTGGAGCACGCGTGATTGGAACAGTTTCGACTGAAGAGAAAGCCGAGCTGGCCGGCCGGGCAGGGGCTGACGAGGTCATTCTGTATACGGAAAAAGACTTCGAGTCGGAAGTCCAGCGGCTGACCGATGGCGGTGGAGTAGAAGTGGTCTATGATTCGGTGGGGCAGACCACTTTTGAAAAGGGCCTGAATTGTTTGAAACCTCGGGGATACTTAGTGCTCTTTGGGCAAGCCAGTGGACCTGTGCCCCCTTTCGATCCCCAGATTTTAAATGCCAAAGGGTCTCTTTTCTTAACCCGGCCCAGCTTGGGTCATTATGCCGCCTCACGGGAGGAATTGCTGGAGCGTGCCGGGGAAATCCTGAAATGGGTGTCAAGTGGGGATCTCAAGGTGCGAATTGACAGGACGTTTCCTCTTTCCGAAGCCTCCGATTCACACCGGGCACTGGAAGGACGAAAGACCGCGGGGAAGGTGCTGCTGTTGCCGTAGTTTTAGCCTTGAAGTCATCCAAGGATTTTGTACTCATGGTAGTCGCCCGCACTGAGTTGCCCGTTGTGAAATCGCCTATATCGGAACACGGTAGTGTCGTAACTGCTGCATTTTCCTTCGCGGACCAACTCAGACACGATCCTGCCCACCGCAGGCCCCAACTTGAAACCATGCCCACTAAAGCCGACCGCGCAATAGAATCCTTTAACTTCCGGGATTTGATCAATCACCGGTTGCCAATCGGGCGTAACATCGTACAGTCCAGCCCACCCTCCCTTCACCAGGCCTTCAGCCATCACTGGAAATCGCCTTAGCACCCCGTCTGAATAGGTTGCGGCCTCGTCATAATCCGTTACTACAGAGTATTTTTCGACGTCCGCCTCCTGATCGGCTTCCTGTGAGCTGATGGAGCCAACCAGCATCCCGTCATGCCCCTCTGGCTTGAAGTACCAACCGTTCACTAAATCAGCCCACACGGGAGTCGGGGTTCTCCATTGAGGGGGTCTTTTCAAAATGACCACAGGATGCCGGCTGGGCTTGATCGGAATCTCGACTCCAACCATCGCCGCTATTTCACGGCCCCACGGTCCGGCCACGTTAACCACGGTTTCAGTCGCAATCTCGCCTTTATCGGTGATCACTCCGCGAATTTGTGCCCCTTGCACTCTTAGCCCTGTAACACGGGTGCCTAGCAAGACTTCGACTCCTTCTTTCTGTGCTGCGATGCAAAAACTGTTGGCCGCCAATGCCGGGTCGGCATACCCCCCATCCGGTTCGTATGCGCCATAGCCTATGTCCTCTATATTGAGAAACGGCTCCATTTCCCGCAGTTCTTCCGGCGAAAGAACGCTTTCCCGGATTCCCAGACGCTGATGCATAGCGACACTTTTTTTCAATGTCTCAGCGTTTTGCTCGGAGCACAAAAACACCACGCCTGCCTGCATAAAGCCGGCATCCCCCCGATTTCTTGTTCAAAGCTTCTATAGGTACGCAGGCTATCTCTGGCCATCTTGGCAAGGGTTTCGATCGTATAGTGCTGCCGGACGATGCCGCTCGAGCGCCCGGTTGGTCCGGAGGCAACATACCCTTTTTCCACTAGCAGGACATTCCTCACGCCGTCCTTGGCAAGGTTATAGGCAATACTGCAACCGTTGATTCCAGCTCCTATCACTACTACCTCTGCCGTCTTTCTCACTTGGTTTCCTCCTTTGGTTGTCCGATCATAGCCTTGCGCTTGCTCCGGTTGGCTTTCATCTTCGTTTCGTCAAGCCCCTGTGATCTTGTCAATCCCTCTTGCGCAAGTGATTCGTACATCCGGGAGCCTTTGGCATTCGTTTATACAAAAGCGACCCGAGTCTTGAAAAGGGTCTTCTGGCAATCTTCGAGGGCCAGCTTATACCCTCTCGGTGAACATCGGAATAATTTTTTGCCGGTGCGTCCGGCCGGGGAGTGCAGCAGTCCCGATTCGCGGCCCTGGTAAAGGAAAGGATGACCAATTGTGCAAG
>JALLOL010000172.1 GCA_027717875.1 Acidobacteria bacterium AH-259-L09
ACTCCACAACCTTTTTCTGCCGGCGGTGTCTCAGACAGTAGTGACGCTATGAGTGGCGCACTAGGTTCTCTGACAGCCAGCTCACGCACAGCTTCACCGAGTTGCTTTCTCAGGGAAGCATTGGTTTTTTCCAGATCCGCAATACACTGCTGAAGTTTTTTAATCTTCGGTGCCATTTCATCGACCGTGAATCGCTGCTTGATGTGCTGGGGGCAGTTGGGACTCCATGCCTCTCTGCGGGCTTTCTCGGCTATGCGAAGCAGTTTCGTGGCCACCGGTTCTCCGCCTCTGGGTACGGTCGGTGTTTCCCCACTTCGCTCGATCATTGCGTCACCTCCTTTCCTCCTGCGGCATTACCCGCCTTCCTCGGTCTTATGAAGCGATCCGACTCCCCACGCCCGATAACTGCTTCCTCCCTTTCGGTTGTCCGCAGCCTCTCCCCACCAGGGAAGCAAACGTGGGGCCTCCCGGGTTGCCGCCCATTCGTGCTGTCATGCATGCCATGGTCTCCGACCCCGGGGAAGCGGACCCAGGCAGGCCATCTCAACTGCGTCCATGTTGACTTCCGTAACTTGAACTACGTCGTCCTTCCCGTACCTTATTTCGGGGCTCAATCCCTTCAACCTTTCGGCTTACGACCTACATGCTTGCTGTCCTACGCTTAAGGTCGAAGATTGCTCTTCTCCCTCCAAGGACTCGCTACCCGGCGGCTGGCCATCCTTACCGGGGCGGGATTTCCACCCGCTCGAATACGCGACCTTGCCCGGCCGCACTCAAGTTAAGCCGCTGTCAGCGACGATGGGAGGATGGAATCACAATATCGAGGCCACCGTTCCCACAGCTTCTACTGCTACTGAGAAGACAACCCTTTCAGAGGGATTCGATCTCAGAATATGATGGTAGACAGTGCCTTCTACCGGCAAAAATCAGGTGAACGAGTGGTCTGTTCCATATTATCTAAGCCCCAACACCTCGCCGCTGTCCACCCTTGACGTGCCATTCGGGCCCTTGAGATACTACCCGCTGAAAGGAACTTCCTATCAAGGTTCACAACCTATCGGTGTTCAGGTTCATATTGTTGCTGTATTCGCTGAGCGCGAGTCATGCGACCGCGGCAGCCAGACCCAACTTTGTCGTCATTCTCGCCGATGATCTCGGCTACTGCGACACCAGCCTCTACGGCTGTGACCAGGTTCCCACTCCGGCGATCGATCGAATTGCCAGGGAAGGCGTAAGCTTCACCGATGCCTATGTCACCGCGGGGACCTGCAGTCCATCGCGGGCGGCACTGCTGACGGGTCGCTATCAACAACGGTTTGGCTTCGAGTTCAACACGGGTCCCGCCCGAATCACCGAAAGGGAGCAACGCGGCTTGTCGACAGACGAGGTCACTATCGCAGAGGTTCTTAAAGTCCAAGGGTATAGAACCGCTTTAGTAGGGAAATGGCATCAAGGCACCGTCGACAGATTTCACCCCAACGAGCGGGGGTTTGATTTCTTTTACGGATTTCTGCCTGGTGCCCGCCCATACTTTGATGAACCCCCCAGCGATGGCAATCCGACTAGCAGACGGGTGAATCCGCTGCAACCGGAATATCGTCCGGCCCGCCCGCTGAATACTATGTATCGCAACAAACAGAGGGTCAAAGAGCCCGAATATCTGACCGACGCGCTCGCTCGCGAGGCGGCAGCCTATATCCGTGCCAATAGGGAATTTCCTTTCTTTCTTTACCTTGCGTTCAATGCCCCCCACACGCCGATCGAAGCAACACGCGAATACGTGGACAGATTCCCGGATGAAGAGAACCTCCTTCGACGCACTTACATGGGGATGATCAGCGCCCTGGATGATGGCGTTGGGAAAGTGCTCGATGCGCTCGATGAGGCCGGGCTGACCAACGACACTGTTGTGGTGTTTCTCAGCGACAACGGCTGCGCGATTGACACCGAAGCATGTACCAATGATCCCCTGCGCCTGGGCAAACTCTTTCTCTTCGAAGGGGGGATCAGGGTACCTTTTGCGATGCGTTATCCGGAAGTTTTGCAGCCCGGTCAAACTTACACTCAACCTGTCAGCAGCCTAGATTTATTCCCGACCATGCTGACCCTCGCCGGCAGCCAGCGGCCCACAGACAAGCATCTTGATGGCGTCGACCTGCTTCCTTTCGTTACTGGACGTGACAATAACGCGCCCCATGAGGATCTTTTCTGGCGTAACGGCAGCAACAAGGCGATGCGTAGCGGTCCCTGGAAACTGTTCTGGAATGAACGTCAGACCTGGTTATTCAACCTCAGTGAGGATCTGGGCGAAGTCAATAACCTGGCGGATGACAAAAAGAAACTCGTTGACTCGATGAAGAAGCGCTATGAGAACTGGGAAGCGGATAAAACCAGTCCTGCATGGCCCTATCGATCTACAACCCTTGAATACAAAGTTGACGGAGTGAAAATCGACATCTTCATCTAGCGAGGCAGCGAACAACCCGCGGGTGTTGGCGCCGGTTCTTCTACCAACAACCCTTTCAACGGTACAGAAGGACCATTCTCACATATGTCCGCTTTGGGTCCGGGAGCGATCCGATCTGGCAGAGTCGTGGTTCATCGGACGACCAATAGAAAAGGGCCATTCCAATTCGAATGGTATTTCTCATGGTTGGTTTCTATCCTCGATGCCCACAGTGCGGAGTTCTTTTCGGATCTGCTCCCCGTGTCTCGTGTTCTCCGCCTCCCCATATACGGCCGGTGGAAAGCCGGGAATCCGCTCCAGCGGCTCGCCTTCGCGTGCGAATTGACGATGATGGGCTAGTCGTTCTCGCAATTCGACAACGGTCTCAGGCCGCTCCTCTGCCAGGTTATGTTTTTCGTAGGGATCTTCACGGATATTGCAGAGTTGCAGAGGCTGGTGGCGCCACCCGTAGTAGCGCGCACCTTCTTCGATCAGCTTCCACTGCCGGCGGCGAATGACCTGCAGCGAGTGAACGATTTCCTGTCGCGCCGAAGGCCCGCCCTGAGCGATAGTGAGCCAGGCGTCCCTGCCGTCAAGCGGCAGGCCCTCGTCGATTTTGGCTCCCGCCAGCCGGCATAGGGTGGGAAACAGATCGACGATGTGAAGCATCTCGTCCGTGGAAGTCCCCGCTGGAATCTTTCCTGGCCAACGCATGGCCGCAGGCACGCGGATGCCCCCCTCGTGGTAGTGTGACTTGAACCCGCGATACAATCCGTTACTCGTGATGCGTGTGCCGCCGTTGTCGTTGGTGAAGATCACCAGTGTCTCCCTGTCAATTCCCTTGTTTTCGATGGCCTTCATCACTTGCCCGATCGCGATGTCCATGCATTCGAGCTGGCCCCGCTGCTTGCCAAGGTTGCCAAGATGCTTGTACTTGGTCACGTATTCCTCCGGTGCCTGGTGGGGACCGTGGACGGCGTTGAAGGGAACGTACAGGAAGAAGGGCTGCTTGGCGTCGTGCTCGGCGATCAGGCGCGAGGCCTCCTTGGCGAACAGGAAGGTGGAATAGCCTTCCTCGATCACTGGCTTGCCATTGCGGTGCCAGTCGAGAATGCCTTGGCGTGTGTGGGTGAACGAGTCGATCAGCGCGCTGTAATGTCCGTAATGGTGATCAAAACCCCGTGCAAGCGGCAGGTGGTCCGACTGCCACTCGCCCAAGTGCCACTTGCCCACCATCCATGTCGTATAGCCAGCGGCTCGCAGAGCTTCGCCCAGGGTCCGCTCGTCCCGCAGCATGCCGTGCTTAGACCAAACCGTGGGCCGGACTTCCGTACCGTTTTTCCAGGCGTACCGACCCGTCAGCAAGCAGCCCCGTGTCGGGGTGCAGACCGGTTGTACATAAAATTGCGTCAGTTTGACGCCTTCGCGTGCGATGCGGTCGATGTGGGGCGTCGGGACCTCTTTTCCCCCGTTGAAACCGACCTGCTCCCATCCCATATCGTCAGCGAGGAAGATCACGATATTGGGGCGCGGCGGATTCTGGGCAAAACCGACCCCGCTCAGCGAGAGAAAGGTAAGCAGCGAGACGATTGTCAGGACCGGTGGCTTCATTTTTGTAGCTCCCGAAAGTATTGTGAGGCGAAGAGTTTGGAGCACGTGCGACAGTATCCGATGGTAGAGCCTGTGCGAACCGGGGTCAAGACAAATTCGAGACTTAAAGGGCGTGTTTCCCGAGATAGTCATTGTGAATAGTGAATAGTGAATAGTGAATAGTGAATAGGAATTTCCTTCCCGGAGAGCATGATTCCACCTGGATTCCCGGGCTTTGTTGAGTCGTCAAACATGTACGGAACAAGGAACATTCCCGACAAAGGCTGTCCGAGGAAATTGTACACTGGATTTCAAGCAATCTTAGTGCGGAGTACTCCGATTTCAACAACACTTGCCTGAAGAAGCACCCACTGTTTTAGGGTACGGGGGGACGTCAGGACCAGGACACCCGGTCCGGGGCAAATGTACATCCGAACACTTCTACATATGTACATATGTACATGGGGTGCTGCTGTGGGAGCCTTAGCAGGCTGGTGTTGTGAGTCTAATTCAGGTTAGGGGAATCCGAGCCTAGGGGTGATCCATGCACTGGCGAAGGTGTTGGGGGTGAGGACTTCGGGTCTACTGAGGAAGGGAAATATATAAGGATACATCACCCTGTCGTCATCAAATAGTCACGACGACGCGCCCAGGTCTTGTCGGGTGTTCGACGAACTCGTGAGCCCGCACAATGTCGGCCAACGGAACGCGTTCCACGATGTCTAGCCTCTCCCATCCCGACTCGAGTGCGTCGCTGATCTCGCGCGCAGCCTTGACTTTTGCTTGGATCGGAAAGTCATCACTGCCGAGAAAGAACACACGGGCGTTGATAAAAACAAGGGGCCAGAATGGGAGCTCTGGTGTAGGAACATTAGTGGCATAGGTGGCGATGGATCCCCCGAGTGCCAGCATCTCGACATCCACCGCGATGTTGGCTCCGAACGCAACCTCCACGATGTGGTCCACTCCAGCGGGGGCTATCTCTCGCACGCGCTCCACCAACCCATTTTTGCGCTAGTCGGTCTCGACCGGACCTTTGGCGGTGGCGACGTCCGATGTGCGACGTCCGATAAGCGCGGCCTATCGGGCTACTGCCTCTAGCCAGCTCGGCCTGACAGCCCGCAGTGGGCTGCAGCCCCATAGGGGCGACATATCGGGCACCAAGGGTTGAGCCCAGGGGCTGCTGCTCAGCTCGCAAGCGACTGGCCGCGAAACGCAGGGACGGTACGCCCTTGCTGCGCGAGAAGGTATCTGAAGCCTCTACTGCTTCGTCGCTCAACGCGTGCGGTTGCTTTAAAAGGAGTCATAAACACTGTCTTGGTCATACTTCGTTGAAATTGTTCGGGTGCGGTGTGACGGCTGCGACAGTGAGTATCTGCTGGCGTTCTCATGCAAGATACTTTTGTCCGTCATGCCAAGCCAAACGGGTGGCGGCTTTCGTGGAATGGGCCACCGAGGAGGTCCTCGAAGAGGTGCCCCACCGGCAGTACGTGTGGACGATTCCCAAAGCGCTGCGCCCGGCCTTC
>JALLOL010000173.1 GCA_027717875.1 Acidobacteria bacterium AH-259-L09
TTCCTTAATTGCCTCTGGAGTGCTTGCGTGCTTTTTCGGCCACCGTCTGTTCAGGATTGTTGTTGGTGTTTCCGGATTTGTTGCAGGCGCGTCACTGGCTTGGGCTTTACTAACAGGCACAGGTTACGGGCAGGGCGTGGTGATTGCCGGTGCATTGCTGGGCGCCGTCTTAGGTGCGGTAGCAATGTTTTCCCTGTTCTACGTGGGCGTATTCCTATTTGGTTGCGCATTGGGTCTGCTTATGGCGCTTGTCGTGCTGAGCGCGGTAGGCAGTGAGCTGAATGTTCTTGTAGCCTGCATTTTTGCCCTGGTTAGTGGGCTTGTAACCCTGGTGTTCCGAAAGGTGCTGATCGTGGTATCCACGGCACTGACCGGATCCTGGAGTGTGCTGGCTGGAATTTCTTACTTTGTGGATAGCTTTGATCTTGTCAGAGTCCTATCAGAACCCAATCTGCTGCGATCTCAAGGCGGTTGGTATTACCTAATTTGGGGCCTTTGGGCTGTGCTCGGAATCAGTGGGATTGGTGTGCAGCTGCGGACCCTACAGAAGAGGAGAAGAAGGTTCGGGTAGCAAGCGTACTGTACGGTACGCTTGCGGAGGACCGACCGAGTGCAACGCAATCAGGGCGGATGATTCCGCCGATGCAGTAGAGTCGCTCTGAGAAATGCGGGCTAATACACTTACAACGGTTGGAAAGTCGGATATACTAGTCCGGAACGCGCTCGGGCTTATGAAATACTACCGGGTGTTGTTTTTGGCATCAGTTGTTTTTGGCGTCACAGGAGGCTTTTTGTATTTACATCAAAAGGAGATCGTGCCATGGGTTCCATTAAACGTCGCGAATTTCTAAAGAAAACGGCCATCACAGCCGGATTGATAACGTCCGCGCCGGCCGTGCGAAAGGGCTTTGCCGGGAATAGTCCGAATAATCGCATCAACATTGCGGTCGTGGGATTCCACGGCCGTGGGCGCACTCACTACCGTGAATTTGCTGGGATGCCCAACGTCCGAGTTGCTGCGGTATGCGATGTGGACGAACGGTTGTTCTCGGAGGCTGTGTCTGATATCGACAACATCAGCGGATTCAAGCCGAGAACGGAATACGATTTTAGAAGACTACTGGATAACAAGGAGATCGATGCAATTTCAATTGCAACCCCAGACCACTGGCACGCGCTGATGACAATCTGGGCCTGTCAGGCGGGAAAGGATGTGTACGTGGAGAAACCCATCTCCTACACCATCGAAGAAGGCCGTAAGATGGTCCAGGCTGCCCGAAAATACGAACGCGTTGTCCAGGTCGGCACCAATAATCGAAGCCGGGCTGTGGTTCGGACTGCTATGCAATATCTTCACCATGGCAAGTTGGGCGATGTCTATCGCGCCAAAGCGATCATTCTAAAAGGGCGCGCCAGCATCGGTCAGGTCAAGGATTCTCGGATACCGAAGGGAGTGCACTGGGATCTGTTTCTCGGGCCTGCACCTTACCGTCCCTATAACCTGAGCCGATTTCACTATGGCTGGCATTTTTTCTGGGACACCTCAACCTCGGATATGGGTAACTCCGGTGTTCACCAAATCGATATCGCCCGTTGGGGGATGAACAAACGCGTACATCCCGTGAGTGTTCATTGCACCGGCGGCGTATATTTGTGGGACTCGGATCAGGAAACGCCCAATGTCCAGCTTGCTACATTTGAATACGCGGACGGTAAGATTCTGGACGTCGAGCTGACCAACTTATTCACCAACGAAGTTGCCGGGATGAGAGGCACTGGCAATATTTTCTACACCTCAAAGGGCTATGTGACCTCAAACAATGGATGGGAAACATTCCGGGCAGAATTTAAACCGCGCGAGGGAGATATTACCCGTGCAGGCGTCTCCGAGCGAGTCACGAACGTGTCTTTTCCCGAAAGGATCTACGAACGAGGTCGGGCGATAAAGGACCTGGTTGACGCAAAGAACGAGGAAAGCCATTTCGAGAATTTTATTGACTGCATGAGGTCCCGCAGGTGGCAGGATCTGCACGCTGATATTTTGGAGGGACATCTATCCACCACGCTCTGTCATCTCGCAAATATCTCTTATAGAACCGGCCGAAAATTAACGTTCAATCCCTATTCGGAACGATTTGTCAATGACGACGACGCCAATTCCTATTTGACGCGCGATTATCGGCATCCCTATGCACTGCCGGAGAAGATATGATAAGAATTTAGCATCTACAATGAAGAGAATTCCCCGCAAGGAAGAACTCAAACACCTCGTCGTAAACAGGTAAGTGACATGATCGGCAAGACCTCTCATTTAGATCGCACTCTGGAAGCCATCGTTGAGCACGTGGATCGGTTGAGAGCGGTGCATAAGGCGGACTTGCATTTTGGAGACTGGGTCCTGGTGACAACGGTCAACTCCACCTACTCGATCCGTGTGCTCGAGGACAGGTTTTATTCTGTCTCTGGCGGTTGGTTTGACCGCAAAGGCTTGTCGCCATTGAGGACGACCATCACTGGGTGTACCTGGGGCGGTAGTGCGATCAAGCTGGACATTGTGGCAGCGTGCGGCCTGCACCTGGAGTTTGGCAACGGGGTGGTGACCAGCACTATCCAAAAGGTTGGTGTGATTCGATTTGAGGGAGCGCACACTATTAACTGAGCTCCCTTGACGCGTTTGAATGGTTGGAAAGGGCCTTTGAAGAGCGCTCCTCCTGGTTGATTTACCTCAAAGTGGATCCCCAGTTCGACCCCCTCCGCTCCGATCCTCGTTTCACCGACCTGCCCAATACGGAAGATTGATGGCACGGCAGAGAGAAGGATGATGATAAAGGCCATAACCTTCGATTGCTGGGATACTCTGTTGGATGATGATGTAAGCCGGAACATCCAGAGAAAGAAGTACCTTGCTCAGATCTTCAAAGAAAATGGGATTACTATTACTGAGGATGAAATAGATGATCTTTTTTGGAAAGAGGCTAAATCATTCCAAGCACATATTGTCAGACACAGAACGACCCAGAATGCCATGGAGCGAGCAAAGACTCTTATCAGACTTGCAGACGTTCAGATTCCCATTTCTGAAATCAGCAAAATCGCTGAGTATAGCAACCGGATTGCTTTGCAATTTGGTCCGCCGCTCGTCTCGGGAGTGAAAGAGGTACTCCAGGTCTTGTCTAGCTCCTATAGGCTGGCAGTAGTCTGCAACACTGGATGGCACACGGGTAAAACAGTGCGGCAGTTACTCCAAGAGCGCGATCTTTCCAAGTACTTTTTCCACCTTACATTTTCCGACGAAGCGGCTGTCGCCAAACCCCATAAACAGATTTTTCAATATACGCTGGAAAAATTGGCCTGCAGGCCCGAAGATGCCGTCCACATCGGTGATTCAGAATACTCCGACATCGTCGGCGCCAAAGAAGCTAACATGAAGGCCATATTATTTACCGGTATCAATGATAAATACAAGGATAACAATACGGCTGATTTGACCATCAGTAGCTATGAGTGTCTGGTAGAGATTATTGAGAAAGGGATATGAAAGACCTGAGTAAGCTAAAAGAAGCCATGAGAGGGAGAAGAATCCTGCTTGTGGGGTTAAAGGGAAGTGGTAAAGGAAACAGATCAAGGGATCTGATGGCGCTGGGTCTGGTTCACATAGGGTTGGGGATTATTATGCGAGAACAGGTTCGCAAAGATCCGAACTCGGAATTGTCCCTTAAAGTAGTTGCGACGACCCGAAAAGGCGAACTCCTTCCGGATGATATCGTGATTCCAATCATCTTGGATCGGCTGAATGAAAGCGACTGTCAAGAACGTGGTTTTATTCTGGATGGATTTCCGAGGACTAAGGCCCAGGCGGATTGGCTCCTCTCAAGAATCAGCCTCGACCTTGTCCTTTATTTGGATGTGCCCAAAGCCTTTCTAATCGATGGTATCGTCCGCTTTAATCGCCGTGCTTGTGTCGTCTGTGCATCCAACTATAGCGACTTCGACCCGCCAAAAGTAGAGGGAATCTGCGATAAATGCGGGAATAAACTGATCAGGCGGAAGAGTGATAATCTGGAGGTAATCAAAGCCCGCCTCAAATCAGATGAGGAGCAGATCAGGTCTTTCCTCCCAGGTTTCGAGGCGAAAGGATTGCTGCAGACGCTTCCCATCATCGTGAACAATGACCAGGAGATCGATGATAAGTATCTCAAAAAACTAAGAGGTGAAATCTATTGGGTCCAAACTGATACCAGAGCTGAAGCCCGCATGCTGAATTATGAAGGGATGCGCCGGCGGCTTCATAATTTCCTTGAAAAGAAGTTTACGTGAATATGAAACAGATCAAGATCATTATCGAAAGGCTAAAAATCGGATATCTATTCCGGATCATGCACGGAACCTATTGCAATATTCGATACCCAAGTTATGATTTATTCAAGGCTCTAGCTCTGAAAAGTGGTCTGCCGGGTTCGGATGAATTTACCTTCACAACCAACGGGCAAAAGGTAAGACTTGTTCCCTACGGTCAACATCTGGATCAGCACGGCAGCCATATCACTGATATGCGTTCGCTGCGCAAGGATTTCGAGGGACCCAACGGAAAAATCAACTGGATTACCCAAAACCGCTTACTTAAAGGCAAGTATCTTTCAGAGTTCGTCAAAGAAGGCCCAATCAGAATCCATTATCTGCCTGCTGCAAATTGCTTAGCCGCCGGTGGCGGCAGGAACAGGCTAATGACGTTTATGCGGTTGGGATTTATAAATGCCAAGCAACTCAAGCAGGCAAAATGGGATGGGACAAGCAGAAAATATGTAGGCGGCGATATCGTGATTAACTATCCCGGTAAGCCTGTCTGGGACGATATACCCCCTGGGACAGCACAGCAAGGATGGGTTGATAAAACAAGAAGGTGGGAAGATGCCTATCGTCAGGGATTAAGACTGACCATGGGGGAAGTCTACAAAGTCATTTTTGAGTGAGATGAAGAAATTTGAAATGCATTTCGAGAAATCGTGCGGCGCCATAATCTTTCGGAAAGAAAATGGAGTACTGAAATTCTTGTTGGTTAAGGAGAAAAGTGGTGGACATTGGGGTTTTCCCAAAGGACATATTGATGAAGCAGAAACGGAGCAAGAAACCGCCGCTAGGGAGATATGGGAAGAGACCGGTCTAAAGGTCAAGTTTCTGGATGGTTTTCGATCTACAGTTCAATATTCACCAAAGAAAAACACCGTGAAAGACGCTGTTTTCTTTCTCGCTCCTGCTCCGAATAAGCCTGTGAATTGTGGGGTAGCTGAAATAGAAGATTATCATTGGTTCGTATTAGCTGAAGCCTTGGAATTGTTAACCTTTGACCACAGTAAAGCCGTTCTGATGAAAGCTTACCATTTCTTATGTGAAGATAATTGAGTTTTAATACGACTCACCTCACCCCCCCGGGGCGTGCAGGCGCAGTCAGGATGCCGAGTGGAAC
>JALLOL010000174.1 GCA_027717875.1 Acidobacteria bacterium AH-259-L09
AGCTCGTTGGTTCAAGCTGTCTGTGTACCGGTGAGTTTCCGGACAGCCTCAAGAGCTGCATCGTAGTTGGGATGGTTGCTCACCTCCTTGACGTACTCCACATGCCGGAGGGTATTCTCTTCGTCGATCACAAAAATCGCGCGCGAGTTCAACCGCAGCTCCTTGATCAGGGTGCCATAGCTGGACCCAAACTTAGCATCTCGATGGTCGGAGAGCATAACCAACTTTTCCACACCACTCGCGGCACACCAGCGACTCTGGGCAAAAGGAAGGTCCATGCTGACCGTGTAAATCTTCACATCAGGCAAACTGGCCGCCTCTTCATTAAAGCGCCGAGTCTGGGCATGGCAAACGGGCGTGTCAAGCGAAGGTACCACACTGAACACTCGAAGCCCACGAGTATCGGCCAGAGTCACCGGCTTTAGGTCTTTCCCGACGACGACAAAATCAGGGGCCTTGTCACCAACTTTCAACTCAGGGCCAACCAGCGTAAAAGGCTGGTCTTTAAGAGTAACCGCGTTCGGTCTTTCAACACTCATCTTCGTCTCCTCCTTTACAAAACTAGGGCTATTTTAACCCAGCATGAAATCAGGGACTACCGATTGTGAGGAGCCAGAGGTCAGAAGCTAGAATTGAGAATCCAGAATCCAGAATCCACAAGAAAGCATTCAACCTGAAACCTGAAACCTGGAACCTGGAACTTTAAAAGCTCAAACCTTCAACTTAGAACTTTGGAACCTTCAGGATGCTCCAGCGTATCCAATTCCAGCACCGGCTCAACGGATATTTATGGACAATACATAGACATAATATAGACAATACATGGGCACAGTGAGTTCGTCGACGTAAAATGGCGTCTAAGGGAGGTGCAGATTGTTGGTAGAAGATGAAACTTTTTCCCGAATCAGGCATCAAAGAGATAGGCGAAAAAGAAGAAAAGTGACTTCGTCAAGACTAATAGAAAAAGGGCCAGCTACATTCAATATAGAAAGAAAGATGAAAGCAACAGTTCTTGAAAGCGAAGGTCTGTATCCACAGACGAAAAAGCCGGATCCTTCTCTGCGAAATCTGGCCTTGGGTATTCTGCTTCAGGCCTTCCGCGATATAGTCTCCCCGAAAAAGGCTTCCAATAAAGAATGGAAAGTGTGGAGACAAGATGCCATCGAATGGTTTTACTCCACCGAAACCCACCCAGGAAGCTTGCTGTGGGTATGCGAAATCTTGGAAATGGACCCCAAGGAGCTTCGACAATGGCTGCGTGATTACAGGTGCAGCAACCGCGATCGCAGGAAGGAGATGGCCAAAAAGCTGATCCGGTTCCAGATCAGACACTGAAGTGGGATCCAAAGGGTCACTGCCGCCAAGGGAGGCTCCACGTGGCAGTTGGCTGATCCAATTAAGATAAATTCCTTTTTTGACTTCCGGTCGCCGGTCGGCAGTCGATCGGCTTTGCTGTTTCTCCATTCAAAGTCAATGCTCTTCAAGTTCTTTGTGGTAGTCATCTTTTTAGGATATTTGACCCTTTTGGGTCTCATATTGGTGCGCCAGCTCTTCCATCCTCGCAAGAGCGAGCCTGTTCATAAGAAGTATTCTGAATTCGATGACTTTCGGGGTGAGGTGGTGCTGGAACTGCAAGATGTGGAGAAGTCCTTTGATCATCCCGTCCTAAAAGGAATCAACCTCAAACTCAGCCGAGGTCAAACTTTAGGTGTTTTGGGGAAGAGCGGCAGCGGCAAGAGTGTTGCTCTGAAGCTGATTGCGGGACTTCTCAAACCCGACCGGGGTCATATTCTTTTTAAGGGAAAAGATATCACCACCATGAGCGAGCGAGAGCTGCTGGAGCTGCGCAAGCGAGTCTCTTACGTCTTCCAAGGAGGGGCTGTCTTTGATTTTCTAAACGTCAGAGAGAACATCGCCTATCCCCTTCGCGAGATGGGAATTAGCGACGAAGAAAGAATCCGAGAGCGAGTGGACTATTTACTAACCGCGGTGGAGATGGAGAATATGGGGGATCTACACAAAGATGAACTTAGCAGCGGATCTAACAAACAAGTCGCGATTGCTCGGGCCATCGCCAACAATCCAGAAATGATTCTCTACGATGAGCCAACTACTGGTGTCGACCCCATCATCAAAAAATCACTGAGCCGATTGATTCGCAAGGTGAACAAACAGGAGCACTTGACCTCCATCGTGGTCACCCACGACCTGAAGTGCACTGAGATCGTGGCTGATCGGATCATACTGCTCAAGGACGGAGGCATCCACTTTGAAGGCAACCAGGAAGAGTTCCACGCTTCCTCTGACCCTTATGTCCAGGCTTTTATCGCCGGCAAGCGGTTCGAAGAAGAAGAGCAACCGCTAAGCGCGTAGGAGACAGAATTCAGAATCCAGAATTCAGAAGCCAGAATCCAGAAGCCAGAATCCAGAATATGAACACATAGGAGAAGATTGTTTGGTCGAAACATGAAGTTAAGTTAAGTTTTTTCCTCATCACCCCATTCGACGCTGGGAACGGTTGGGACAGCTGATGAAATTCAAGTTAGTTATTCTGACTTTTGAATTCTGAATTCTGAATTCTGAATTCTGGATTCTGGCTCCTGGCTCCTGGCTTCTGAATTCTGGCTTCTGAATTCTGAATTCTAGTTCCTGCGGAGATGCCGACCTTTCAATTCCTCCATCATTTCGGACAGCGTTACTCCCCTTTGCGCCAAGAAGACCAGGAGGTGGTAAAGTAAATCGGCAGCCTCTTCGACGGATCGTGCTTTGTCTTGAGAAACCGTGAGTACAACCTCAATGGCCTCTTCGCCCACTTTTTTTGCAATCTGCGGTAATCCCTGGGCAAACAGTGAGGCGGTATAGGAGCCGTCGGGCATCTCCTTTTGTCGATTTTCAATTAGCCGTTCCAAATAACCCAGAAACTCCAGTGCAGTGAATTCATTATCTTCACCAAAACAGGAAAGCGTGCCACGATGACAGGTGGGCCCCTGAGGTTCCACTACCACGATCAGGGCGTCGCCATCGCAATCCTTCCTAATCTCCTTCAGCCTCAGATAGTTTCCGGAGGTTTCACCTTTCGTCCAGAGAGCCTGCCGACTTCGACTCCAGAAAGTCACCAATCCACCCTTTAGTGTCTTCTCCAGAGCGGCCTGGTTCATGAAGCCGAGCATCAGCACTCGGCCTGTTTGTCCATCCTGAACAATCGCCGGGATCAAACCGTTTGTTTTCTGCCAATCTAATTGGTTTATGTCCATGATTAAGCCATTGAGTTCTGTTGAGCCAAGAGCTATGAGCTGAGGTTCCAGGTTTCAGGTTCCAAGTTTCAGGTTTCAGGTTTCAGGTTTCAAGATTTTCCGTGCACCCTTGAAACTTGGAACCTGGAACCTGGAACCTGGAACGTGTCAGTTGTCAGCTGTCAGTTGTCAGCTGATGGCTACCTCCTTACAACAACCCCGTTTCTGGCCAGATATTCCTTCACGTGTGCGATGGAATAGCGATCGTAGTGGAAAATACTGGCTGCCAGGACCGCGTCTGCACCGCCCGCCTCTAGACCTTCCAGAAGATGCTGCGGGCAGCCAGCTCCACCGGAAGCAATCAACGGTATTCGAGTGCTCCCGGACACCGTTTGTAAGAGTTCCAAATCGTATCCATTTTGGGTACCATCGCGGTCCATGGAGGTGAGAAGAATTTCGCCCGCCCCGAGCTCTTCTCCCAGACGAATCCATTTCAAGGCATCACGGTCGGTTTCGATGCGACCACCGTTGATGAAAACTCTCCAACCGTTGTTCGTGCGCTTGGCGTCGACAGCCAACACGATGCATTGAGATCCAAAGGCAAGTGCCGACTCACGCAGCAAGTCAGGATGCCTCACTGCCGCGCTATTAATCGACACTTTATCGGCTCCCGCTCGAAGCAGTTCCTGAACCTGCTCGATTGTGCTAATTCCCCCACCCACAGTAAAAGGGATAAAGATCGAATCGGCCACTCGCCTCACCCAATTCACAACTGTCTTGCGCTCTTCTACGGTGGCTGTGATGTCTAGAAAAACCAGTTCATCCGCCCCTTCCCGATAGTAGCGGTAGCCCAGCTCGACGGGATCCCCCGCGTCTTTCAGGTCAACGAAATGGATTCCCTTGACCACGCGTCCTCCTGCCACGTCTAAACAGGGAATGATTCGTTTAGCCAGCATGAACCAGCTTCTCCCATGCGATTTGTCCCTCATACAGAGCACGTCCCACCACCACCCCTTTGACACCGATCTTTTCGAGTCTTGAAATGTGTTCCAGGCGGCTGATTCCTCCGGCCGCGATCAGCGTGAGCTCGCGGGTCAGTTGAGGCACCAACTCAATATAAGTTGAGTAGTTGGGCTGCTTGAGTGTGCCGTCGCGCTCAATGTCGGTGCAGATCACCTGAGCAATTCCCCATCTGCAAATTCGATCCAGTGCTTTCTTCAATTCAACACTGCTCTGCTCCATCCAGCCTTGGCTGTGAAGCTTTTTCCCTTTGAAATCAAGGCTAATAATGAACGCACTTGGACTCCACTTTTCCACCCAGCGTGTCACCCTCTCGGGTTCCCTCAAGACCACCGTCCCTAAAATCAGATATTGCGCACCCCAGTCAAGAAGCTCAGACACATCCTCGCTGCTTCGAATCCCTCCTCCTACCTGGACCGGGATGCCTACGGCGTCAATCACATCTCGAATCATTTGGCGATTGTGACCTGAACCTGAACGCGCTCCCTCAAGATCCACCACATGCAGCCGCTTAAAGCCGGCCGACTGGAACTCCCGCGCCTGCTCAACCGGATCCTTTTCATATGTCATCTGTCTCTCGAAGTCCCCCTGATAAAGACGGACACATTTCCCGGCGACCAGATCGATGGCAGGAATCACCAACACGACTAACGGACCTCCAAAAAATTATTAAGCACTCTGAGACCAATCTCCCCTGATCTTTCCGGATGAAACTGCACTCCCCAAAAGTTTTCTTTGGTTACAACCGAGGCAAAACAGTCTCCGTACTGGGTCACGGCCGCGGTGACTTCATTCGCAGCGGGAGCAAAATAACTGTGTATAAAGTAAAAGAAACTCTGGCCGGGAATATCCTTGAACAAAATGGAGGCGGACTGGCAGGACTCACCTAATTGTCTGACCTGATTCCAACCAATGTGAGGTACTTTGACCTGAGAGGTGTCAAACTTGTGAACCGTTCCCGGGAGAAGTCCCAGACACGGAGTGTTGTCCTCCTCGGAAACTTCGAACAGGAGTTGCAGTCCCAAACAAATTCCCAAGAAAGGGACTTGAAGGCGCTGCAGTACTTCGACCAATCCCTGCTCGGCTAAGGACTCCATTGCTGCTCCGGCCGATCCCACTCCGGGTAGTATCACTTTGTTAGCCTGGCTTACAACGGCTGGATCGCCCGAGAAGATAAAATCCGCCTGGAGGTATTTTAGGGCATTT
>JALLOL010000175.1 GCA_027717875.1 Acidobacteria bacterium AH-259-L09
TCGTCACGAGCCGGTGTGAGAAATGCGGGCTAGGGTGTATTGATAGCCTCACAGCACCACGGCACCACAGCACGCCAGCACCACGGTACCAGTTGACAGCAGAAAAAGAGCTAGCTACAATGATGGGTGAACAAAAGGTGAAACTATGGTGGTCTGCGCTTCATCTCTCAAAGGGGCAGCGCTTAGGGAAAAAGCACATACAGAATTTCTCCCCACGGGTATTCAGCCCCTGGACCTTTTGCTCTCAGGCGGGATCCCACGTGGGCAAATGACAGAGATCGTAGGGTCCCTTTCCAGTGGGAAAACCAGCCTTCTTCTCTCAATCTTGGCTCAAGCCACCACACGAGGAGAACTGGTTGCTTACATTGATTCCTTCGCTTCACTGGATCCGGCTTTTGCTCGAAAAGCAGGCGTGGACCTGCAGCGCCTACTTTGGATCCGTAGTGAAACTTCCCTTTTGCCGGAGAAAGCCTTAAAAGCAGCTGACATTTTGGCCCGGGCAGGCGGTTTCGGGGTGGTGGCACTCGATCTGGAGACCCAAGGAAGAAAGGCCAATCGTGGAGTCGTCAGAAAAATCTCTTTCCATTGCTGGTTCAGGTTGAAACGTGCTGTGGAGGGGACAGCCACAATTTTACTGGTATTGGGAAATGAAGCGGCAGCCGGAAGTGCAGCATCTGTGGTGATCTCTCTTCGACGACGTAAAGCTCAGTGGTGTTCCACCACTCAAAATTCACCTACCAGGCACGCCTGTCTCAGGCATGCCTGTCTCTTGTGTGGTATTTGCAGTGAAGTTGAACTGCTTCGAGGTAAAAACCCCAATCATGCCACGCTTTATTGCCATTTTTAGCTCCCATCCGTTCCACGCCCTCGCTATTGCTCAGACACTCTCTCCCCGTATCGAAATTTATCCTCCAGATGGACTCCTTCTAGAGGTTGCAGCTCGATATGAACGGCAGACTCTCAAGAGACTACTTCAGGAAACAGAGACCACTAGTCAGCTGAAAACTGGAATCGCTTCTACACGAATCGCTGCGCTTTTTGCGGCCAAAACTCGATCCGGGACAGTTGTTCCGCCCGGTAAGGAACGTGATTTTCTGGCATCTTTACCCGTGAACTTACTCTCCCTGATAACCCAGGAAGCCGATCGTAAACTTCTTCTGACATTTTTCCAATGGGGGATCCGTACTCTGGGCGAGCTGGCAGCCCTGCCGGAAGGAGAATTGGTTGCACGCCTGGGCCAAGCAGGACTTCGTCTGCAGAAAATGGCACGCGGCGAAGACACCGAACTTTTCCAATCCTATGTGGAGGGACCTCATTTTGAAGAAAGTCAGGAACTGGAATGGACACTGGATTCGCTGGAACCGCTCACTTTTATCCTGGGAGGAATCCTGGAGCGGCTCTGTGCTCGCCTTCAGAGCCATGGTTTGGCCGCTGATTCTCTCCGGCTCGTCTTGCGACTGGACAATCACACTTCCTACAAACGAACCCTCCGCTTGGCTTTTCCCATGCGGGATCCAAAAGTTCTCCTTTCACTTCTGCGTTTAGATCTTCAATCCCATCCCCCCAACTCGGCTATTGTGGGAGTTTTGCTTCAAGCAATCCCAGCTCCTCCACGGGTCATTCAACATTCACTGCTTGAACCTCCTGTTCCCAGCCCCGAGAAGTTGTCCCGTACTCTGGGCCGGCTAAGCGCGCTGCTCGGAGAGAACAATATCGGGTCTCCCATTTTGCTGGATACTCATCGTCCGGATGCGATCGTGGTGGAACCCTGGCCGTTAGCGCAAAAGAGCAAACGTGCTTCGCGCGTAGAGCAAAAGGGCAATAGGGTAATAGAACAGAAGAACAGAAGAGCAGAAGAGCAGAGGGAAGACATTCGGCATTCGGCATTCGACATTCAAAATTCGCCCCGGCTTTCCCTGCGAAGATTCCGGCCCCCCAAAGCAACAAGCATTCGATCCGATCAGATTGTGGTTTGTGCCGGCCCCTGGCGCTCTTCTGGAGATTGGTGGACAGGAACGTCTCACGAATGGTCACGTGATGAGTGGGACGTGGAGTTGCTGGACGGATCAATATGCCGGATCTACTGGGATCATCGCAAAAAGACCTGGTTTTTGGAAGGGATTTACGATTGACAACTGACAGCTGACAACTGACAGCTGACATCTGACCGCTGACATCTGACCGCTGACCAGAATCGTCTTTGCAGTTATCAGATGTCAGCTGTCAGTTGTCAGCTGTCAGTTGTCAGATGAAAACCATGTCCTACATCGAACTCCACACTTGCAGTGCTTTTAGTTTCCTGGAGGGGTCTTCTCCTCCAGAAGAACTGGTGGAAGAAGCTGCACGTCTGGATTATCCGGCCCTGGCTTTACTGGATCGTGACGGAGTTTACGGTGCACCGCGTTTTTACAAAGCCTGCCGTGAAGCAGGACTCCGACCCATTGTGGGAGCGGAGATCACCCTGGAAGATTCGGGGCGGGGGTCATACCTGACCCCCGTCTCCTCCTGCCGCCTTCCCCTGCTGGTTGAAAACCGGACCGGTTATGAAAATCTCTGCCGTCTGATCACCCGCATGAAGTTGCGCTCAAAAAAGGGAGAAGGAGCGGTCCGTCTCAATGAGATCGAAGAATTCGCTTCCGGCCTCGTTTGTTTGACTGGTGGTGCTGCAGGACCGCTAAGAGTTGCATTGAAGCGAAGCGGTCCTCAAGGAGCACTTCGCTGTCTCCATCGACTCAGGGAAATTTTCGGTCCGGATGGACTTTATGTGGAACTGCAGCGTCATTTCGACCGGCGGCAAGAGGAGTCCAACCAGGCCTTGATCGAACTGAGCCGCCGTCTTCGGATTCCTCTGATGGCCGGCAACGGGGTCCGTTATGCTGAGGCTGGTGGTCGTCCTCTGCTGGATATTCTCACCTGCATTGGTCACAAAACGACTCTGGACGAAGCGGGGAAGTTGTTGAATCGAAATGCAGAATGTCATCTGAAAGCACCTGCCCAGATGGAGTGGCTCTTCGCAGATTTGCCCCAAGCCGTGGCTCACACTGAAGAACTTTCACAACGGCTCAACTTCACCCTGAAGGACTTGGGTTATCGCTTCCCGGAATATCCTGTCCCCTCCGGAGAGAGCATGATCAGTTATCTGCGAAAGCTCACCGACGAGGGAGCACGACAGCGTTACCGTCCTTATCATGAACGGGCTCGTCGGCAGATTGCACGAGAGTTAGATCTCATCGAAAAACTGGATTTGGCCGGCTATTTTTTGATCGTCTGGGACATTGTTTGCTTCTGCCGCCGGCACGATATCTTGGTACAGGGCCGTGGATCGGCTGCCAACAGCGCCGTCTGTTACAGCTTAGGCATTACGGCCGTTGATCCGGTGGGCATGGACCTGTTGTTTGAGCGATTTCTCTCTGAAGAGCGAGGTGAATGGCCGGATATTGATCTGGATCTTCCCAGCGGTGATCGACGGGAGCGCGTCCTTCAGTATGTCTACGATCGTTACGGCAGGTGCGGTGCAGCCATGACGGCCACCGTGATCACTTACCGGGGGCGCAGTGCCGTCCGCGAAGTCGGAAAAGTTCTAGGATTTCCACCCGAAACGCTGGATCGTCTCTCCCGCCTCATGAACGCCTGGAGAGCAGAGAGCCTTGGAGAAGAACTGTCCGAGCGATTCAAAGAAGCCGGTTTGGATCTTTCTGATCCACGAGTCAAAAGCTTTCTCAAACTGTGGATGCAGATTCAAGACCTTCCCCGTCATCTGGGACAGCACACGGGAGGCATGGTCGTCGCTCAGGGACACTTGGATGCGGTGGTTCCGCTGGAAAATGCCACCATGCCGGGTCGGAGAGTCGTGCAGTGGGACAAAGAGGATTGCGCCGATCTGGGGATCATTAAGGTTGATCTGCTGGGATTAGGAATGATGGCCGCACTGCAGGATTCGCTGCAGCTGATTCGCCAGTCCGGCTCTGAACTGGACCTGGCTCACCTTCCTGCGGATGATCCTCGGGTCTACGCCATGCTGCAAAAAGCCGATACGATTGGAGTGTTTCAGGTAGAAAGCCGAGCTCAGATGGCGACCTTGCCTCGCTTGAAACCACGCTGTTTTTACGATTTGGTGGTACAAATCGCCATCATCCGTCCGGGGCCCATTGTGGGTCAGATGGTTCATCCTTACCTGAAACGCCGGGCAGGACTCGAACCGGTAACCTATCCGCATCCTTCCCTGAAGCCTATCCTGAAGCGAACCTTGGGAGTTCCTGTATTTCAGGAACAACTGCTTCGAATCGCCATGGTGGCTGCTGGATTTACCGGAGGCGAGGCCGAAGAATTAAGGCGCGCCTTGGGTTTTAAAAGATCCGAGGCCCGCATGCAAAAAATCGCGGTCAGGCTGCGCCAGGGTTTAAAGCGCAGTGGGATTAGCGGAGAGCCCGCCGAAACGATCATCCGTTACATTCGCTCTTTTGCCCTTTACGGTTTCCCGGAATCGCACTCTGCCAGCTTTGCTCTACTGGCCTATGCCAGCGCTTACATCAAAGTCCATTACCCGGCCGCCTTTTATGCTGCCCTGTTAAATAATCAGCCCATGGGCTTTTATCATCCGGCGACACTGGTCAAAGATGCCCAGCATCATGGCCGGCGCATCAAGGCCATCGATGTTTTGAAATCCAATTGGCTCTGCAGCATTGAAGAGGATGGATCCCTCCGGCTGGGATTGATGTACGTGGCGGGACTGCGGGAAGAGGCCGGAAAGGCTATTGAACGAGAGCGGCAGAAGCGTCCTTTCAGTGGCATTGATGATCTGCGCCGGAGAACCGGATTGAGAAAGCCGGAAATGGCCACGCTGGCTGAGATTGGGGCTCTCAATGGCTTTGGGATGAAACGGCGACAAGCCCTCTGGCAAGTCGAAAAAGCCTGCCGCCCTGGCGGACCGCTGTTCGCCCGGCTGGACTCCTCTACGGAAGAGCCAGATTCTCCCTTACGCGAGATGTCCAACTCCGAACGTCTGATTGCAGATTACTGCGGAACGGGTCTGACCCTGGGCCCTCATCCCATGGCCCTGCAGCGCTTCAAACTGGCTCGCATGAGAGTCCTTCAAGCCTCTCAACTTTCACGTCTGCGCCGCGGGGCGAAAGTGCGTGTGGCAGGTGGGGTCATCGCTCGCCAGCGGCCCCAAACGGCTCGAGGTTTCCTTTTCATGAGCCTGGAAGATGAAACAGGCATTTCCAATATCGTTATTGATCCAGACTTGTTTGATCAGAACCGTTTGGTTCTACTCAATGAGCCCTTCATCCTGGTGGAAGGCATCCTACAAAATCAAAATAACGTCACCTCGATCCGGGCCCAAAAATTCCAAGCCATCCAGGGGATCGACATCGACCTCCGCTCCCGCAACTTCTGCTGACACGAATCTTTACGTCATCCCAGGCCCAGGCTCGGCAAGAGCG